>JBJFHK010000146.1:0-2092 GCA_051893535.1 Eubacterium sp.
CTGTGTTTGGGCACTCACAGAAACCTTCTCTTCATACCAGAAGCCTTCTGTGAATATCCAATGTTACTTCACGACACTATGTCGCGAAGTAATTCTCCTGCCGGACTGAGCGTTGTCAAATGTTAGAGTTAATGTCCGGCAGGAATATATTTGGAACCGTGTGCCAGTAGATGTGTTTGCACGGAATGATCTAGTGAATGTCTAAGCAAGCGCACGGATTCAAATCGTTTACTGATAATCCGGGAACAAATCTTCTGGTGCAACGCCATATGTTTCGGCTATGATATTCTGAACACGCGATGGAACATGCTTTCCATGTTCTGCCTGACTGAGATAAGACGGATTAATACCCATAGCGCGAGCAACAGCAGATTGTGACTCAAACCTCTGTTGCCTGAACGCAAGCAGACGCAAATTTTTTCCTTCCACAATACCAAAAGGATATTCGCGAAGGAATTTGATCTTTACCATTTGTTGTAAATCATCCATTCCAAATATTTTTTCAGTTTCAGGAACATTATCTGATTCACTAGGATTTTCTGTTGCGAGAACATTTTCAGGTACATCTGAATGAGCTGTTTCATTTAATTTTTTATCGAAAGCATTCATTCCTGCGTAAATCGCTTTGATAAGATTCTCAAGCGAATTTATAATTTCAATTAATTCATCAGCATATTCTTTTTCTACCGCCATAGATTTTCCTTTCTTTCTCACTTCACGACACTGTGTCGCGAAGTGGGTGCTTTCTTCATTTCACGTTCGATAACATATGGTTGTTCTGCAAACCGTAGGTCAAAGTATCGGTCCGCTATATCAGGGAATCTGTTTTCAAAATCCCGCATGACCTTCATTGAATTGGAAATGCGGTCTGTTTTTATTTCTTTCTGGTTTCGCTCGACAAACTGACGGAAAGACATTTTCTTGAATAGGCCAGGCTGATTGCACCATCTGGCAAGCTGAATGAACATCCCTTTGTATGGACTATCCAGATACCTTTCATGTCGCATGATATAGGGGACACATCCATACTTCATGAGAATCCGAATGCGTTCAAAGATGCTTACGATTTCCTGTTCATCCTGACCGTCAAAACCGGAGAGAATATACAGTTTTGTATCCTTGTCGGTGTACTGTCTCCAGAGATCAAGTTTCTTTTCCATCCATTTCGCATCTTCGATATGATCAAAAGCGAAAATATAGTCATGATAGTATTTCGCCTGTGATAACACTTCTGCTTTCTTTGGTGTCATGAGACGCATATCAAGGCCCTGTTTAAACTGAAATGGCTTTCCTGTCTCATTCAGTTCATCAAATAGGTCCTGCCATTTGGAATATCCCAGAACATTATCGTCACAACAGCAGATGTATTTTCTGCTCTTGTCAAACCATTCATTTAGGTGACTGTGAAACCTGACTTTTCTGCAGGAATGATTCACGCAGAATTTACACTGACGGAAGCAGCCGCGTGTCAGGAATCCGATCGAGAAGTACAGGTAATCTTTGTACCATCGCTCCTTGTTTTTCCTTTTATCATGCGCGATGAAATCATCATAAAGGTGATAATCCGGCATAGTATGCTCAATTTCATCCGGAAGGGCAGGGGCATGATCAAAGTAAAATCCGGTCCCTCCGAAATAAACGTGGTCAAACGAAAGAAGTCTGCGGTCAATCTTTGTGTAGTCAAATACTTTAGAAATGTAGACTGCATCGTACTGCTGAAGTCCGTCATATCTGTTAAGTGCGGTCATCAGTCCGACATCCAGATAAAGTTCACTGTAGTTTTCGATCAGTCTGACGGTACAGCCGCGATTCCTAAAATATCGGCTCAGCTTCATGAGAACCAGATTTGGATGGCGTGTTCCGTTGTCTAGAAGATCGGCATCGATAAGGGCGATGTTACAGTCCTGAAAATCATAACGCGCCGCTGTCCGTTCAGCCGTATCGATAGAATAGATACCATGCTTATCTGGACATTCGCGGATTCTTCCCAGAATTTCGTTTTGTTTATTTGGTAGATTGTAAAATGAACTTGAACAGCTGAATAAAGTAAAATCCATAGCGGATTTCTGGTAGAATAAAGTCGCGAAACAAA
>JBJFHK010000147.1:0-2086 GCA_051893535.1 Eubacterium sp.
CTTGTCCGCTGTTTTCCGGGATCTGTCCGTAATGGACCTGGCGGGAATCGAACCCATCGAAGGAGCCTTGCTATCGTTGATTTTAAGCCATTTTCACTGAAAAGTGAAACAGAAAGAGAAACATTCACATAAATCAGCAGGAGCTAGCTGCAAAGCAGGCTCCCATTTTACGAATGATCTGTGTGAGGATTCATCCGGCTGTATTTTGCCTTTTCCCGATGATATTCGCAAGCCCTTCCTGGAGGACTCTGGAGTAGTTCACGCCAAGCGCGTCTGCTTCCTGACTCATCCAGTAGGGAACAGTGCAGTTTTTCTTCACATAGCGATTCTCATACTTTTTCCGATATGCTTCGATGTCGGCATCAACAAATGTCAGAACTCCGTCGGAAAAATCGAATAGTTCGTCCGCCGCCTCTTTAGCCTTTTTGATGGCAGATGCCGAATCGGACGGGGCAGGGACGTCCTCCCCGTGATCTTGTTCGTCCATAACCATCAGGCTTATGGCATCCCTTGCCATCGCAATAGCGTCATACTCGTTTTTTCCCTCTGTATGGATTCCGAGGTCCGGCACATAAACGAGATAATCCTTTCCGTCCGGCTTAATGAATACCGGGTACACAACTTTGCTTTCTTTCATCATAATGCCTCCGTTCTATAAGATAAGCGTATGGGTAAGCGGCTCTACTCGAGCCGCCACTTCTTGATAATGGATTTTGCAAGGATTTCATTGATCTCCCGATGGCGGGGAACCTCTTCTTTGTCGTTTCCTCTTCTATAAATGTCGTGGTTCCCGCCGTGCGAGGAAAGTTCAAATCCTGCTTTTTCAAGCTTTTTGATTAAATCCTTACGCTTCATGATCTCTCCTTTCATTTTTATAATATGCGCATTTAATGCGTATTGCAAGTGTTATTTTCAGTTTTTCGTAAAAAAATAAGCCTCTCCTTACGGAGAGGCTATACTTAGAGATTTACAAAATCTTGACTAAATTAAGCGAAATCTTTGCAGATTTAGTCAAGCTTAGTCAAGCTCAGAGTGAAAAGCGTTGAAAATCAGGCGAAAATCGCCTGCAAATTAGACGCAATTAATTCTGTAACGCAACCATGTCTGCCCACGTCGCTGGCCCGACGATGCCATCTGCCGAGAGCTTGCGCGCCCTCTGATAGGCGATCACCGCCGCCTTGGTGGCCGGGCCGAACTCTCTGTCAAGCTCGCCCTTGTAGATACCTCTGGACTTGAGGATCTCCTGAGCAAGGTAGACGCTCAGACCCACGCGGCCTGTGGATGCACATCCCTGATAGATTGTCTCACATGTAAACATATACTTGCCTCCTGATGTGGTGCCTGCGCTGATCGCCTCGCGTCCTGGTGTCGCCTGTCTTGCCTGGGCTCCAGAGACGATGACGCCGGTGTGGCCTTTGCTCCGCGTGACGAGGATGTCGCCCACGCAGAGGCCGGAGCCGGTGCTCTGGTTGACAGAGCTTGTCACGTCCTCAAAGAGGCCCGTCTTGAGGAGCACGGCCCGCTCATTGCCAGTGTAAATATCGCCTACGTCCTTGCCCGTGCCGTAGGCCACGCAGACGCGGACGAGCGCACTACAGTCAATGTTAACGTTGACTCTGACCTTACTGCAGTCCCAGCCGACCGACCGGCAGGCCGAGACACCGATGTCGCGGTCGCTCTGGCCGTAGCCAAAGCACGCGTTGCTGCACGCTGCCGCCATGTCCGCGGCGATCCGGATTGCGGCAGCGGGCGAGATGGCCCGGATGACGTACCACCCGCCGCTGTGGAGATAGTAAGGCTGAGTTGACACCTCGCGGCCGGTCTGATCGCCGCGGGTGCCGCCCGAAGCCTTGCCGCGCTCGTCGATCCGCGCGGATCCGAAAATGATGCTCATAACTTATTCGCCTCCTCTGTATTTATCGCTCAGGATGTCTTTGGTCTCTGTTTTGAGGCGGTGCATATATTTGTCCGCCGCAATCGCCTCCGTCGTGAAGGAATTGTTTTTCCACCATGCAGCCAGCGCGGCCGCGATGGTGAAGATAAGGGAAACCGCGTCGCTCACCTGGTCGTTAGTGATCGGGATGAC
>JBJFHK010000148.1:0-2085 GCA_051893535.1 Eubacterium sp.
CCCGAGTTTGCCACTTGTGTAATTGAAAAAATTTAAAAAAAATCAGTATTTGCAAGGTTTTCCCCTTGCTTTTTTATTGATTTTGTGATATACTTTTTGTAGTACATTGGTACATTGGAGGCGTCTATGTTTTTAGAATTTTCAAATAACAACGGCAAACGTTACATCCGCGTCGTAGAAAGTGTTCGCGTCACAATCGACGGCAAGCGTGTCACTCGTAAAAAGACAATTAAAAATATCGGTCCGGTTTCCCGCTTTACCGATGGAACCCCTGATTTTGAAGATCGTCTGAAAGCTTCTTTCCTTTCCGGTAACCCTTTGATTCCGGAACTGCTTCCTTTCGTCCCAAAGGAACAGCCCCTGGAAACGTATTCTTTTCAAATTACGGAAGGCTCTGATGCGTGTATCGGTCATCCGAAGCTTTTTTCTCACATCCTTTTGGAACGGATTCTGGAAGAACTCGAGGTCATCCAGGTGATGCGATCCTACAAAGGCTTTTCCAAGATTCAATTTGACCTTCTCGGATATTTCCGTCTCCTTGTGTACGGCAGAATTTTGGATCCTGCTTCTAAAATTTCTACTGCGGCACAAAATGAAAAATATTATGAGCCTATCGTAGATGATGCCTACAAGTATCACATCTACGATACCCTTGATTTTATCTACGACCATAAAAAACAGATCTTTAACCGGCTGAATTCCGTCATTTCAAAGAAATTCAAAAGAAGTACGGACATCATCTACTACGATGTGACCAATTTCTACTTTGAGATTGATGAACCCGACGATGACATCGTAGATGAAAACGGAAATGTCATCGAAAAAGGCACCAGAAAAGAAGGAGTAAGTAAAGAAAACCGCAAGCAGCCTATCGTTCAGATGGGATTGTTTCTGGATGATTCCGGCATTCCAATCTCTTACGAAATCTTTCCCGGAAACACCCTGGATCACCAGACGGTAAGAGATTCCCTGAAGAATACGGTAGACAATATGAACTTTCAGAGATTCCTCTTTGTTGGCGACAGAGGCATGTGCACATATACGAATCTCCTGCATATCCTCAGTCAGGGCAACGGATATATTGTCAGCAAGAGCATTGCCAAAAGCAAAGCCTCTGAGAAAGCGTGGATCTATGATGATTCGGACTACATCTGTGAGAGTGAAAACTTCAAATACAAATCCCGGATCGTTACGAGAACAGAAAAAGATGAAAATGGAAAAAAGCACACGATTACGGAAAAGGTTGTCGTTTACTGGGACAAGTACTTCCATGACCGTCAGGAAAAAGAGAACAAATCGTTTCTTGACTTCCTTGACAAACTGTTGGAATCGCCGCATAGCTTTCGAATTACAACTTCTCAGTCGAAATCGATTCGCAAATTCTTAAAAAAAGAATATCTGGACATCGAATCCGGCGAAATGCTGCAGTCCTCCAAACTCCGCACCATGATTGACAAAAGCAAGGTGCAGGAATACAAACAGCAAATGGGATACTATCAGATTGTGTCTTCGGAACTCCATATGAGCGAAAAGGAGATTATTGAGAAATATCACGGATTGTCAAGGATTGAAGATCAGTTCAGGGTATTAAAAGGAGATATGTCATCCAGACCGATGTATGTCAGCACAAAGGAACATATCGATGCACACCTGGCCATATGCACCATAGCACTGATCGTAATGCGTATACTGCAAAACAAAATTGCAGAGTCCGGTCTTGTGAAAGCAAATCCGCATGGCTGGTCGTATGGAATCTCTGCAGAGAGAGTAAAGAATGCGCTGAACAACTGGACTGTAGAAATGCTTCCGGGCGATCTCTATCGATTTAACAATCTGGATATGCCGGACCTGAAATTGATCCTCGATGCATTTGACATTCAGATTCCAAAGAAGCTGTTCCGCAGGCAACAACTCAGAAGCATAAAGACATCTATCAAAATCACAAATTAGTACATAAATGTAGTACATAATTCTCAAATTGAAAACACATTGAAATTTAAAGAAAAAGCCAGTCATACCAATGCCTTCAAGCATCCAAATGCTGGCTTTTTATCATTTTCAAGTGGCAAACTCGGGTTATAGCAC
>JBJFHK010000149.1:0-2084 GCA_051893535.1 Eubacterium sp.
TGATCAACGGCGCCGTCACCATCGGCACCATGGACGGCGCCAACGTCGAAATGCACGAAGCCGTCGGCGACGACAATATCTTCATCTTCGGCCAGAATGCAGAAGAAGTTCAGGACAACCTGCGCAGCTACGACTCCCGCAAACTGTACGAGAGTGACCCGGTCATCAAAGCTGCTGTCGACGCTCTCGGCACCGGATTCGCCGGCACTGACTTCAACAACCTGAAGCAGTACCTGATCCAGAAAACCTACAGCATCGCCGATCCGTACATGTGCCTCGCCGACTTCAACGACTACTGCCGCGTCCACAAGCAGATCCAGGACGCTTACGAAGACCAGAAGCGCTGGGCCCACATGTCCATCATCAACACCGCCAAAGCCTCCCGCTTTGCCGCCGACCGCAGCATCCGCGAATACGCAGAAAACATCTGGCACACAAAGCCGGTGGAGTAAGCAGCAATTTCGCAGCTGCAAGGCTGCCCGCAGAATCACATCCCCCTTTCAACTTCTTAAAATGGGACGCCGCAGGGCGATTACCGGCCAGTCAGCCGGTCAATCGCCCTGCGGCTTCATTTCTACAGGCAACGAGCAAGACAATGAGCAGCGCCAAATACGCAAATGAACAAAGAATTAGTGTATACAGTATACCAAAATCCTCTGCTTTCATAACGTTACAGGCGGGAACAGCGTGACTATGTATACAGTATGCTAAAAAGGTCCGGCTTCTCGAAGATATGCGCAGTATAAGTATGAACGGATAATCTCTGACACAAACCAGAGCAATCTGGCCAGGTAAATTCCGACGAATATTTACGGAGACCCGGCAATCTATAGGGGAATGCATAATGCAGGCATGGCCGATGACAGCTAAGAAAATAATTGCCTTTCTCCTGGCGCCAAATAACACCATCCCGTCTGCAACGCAAGCCGAACCGGCAGTTTTGTGATCAATGTGTGAACTTTTTTCTGCCGGTTCGGTGTTTGGCGTTTTAAAGAGGAAAACGCCGAACCGAATTAATATTCATAAGCAGCAACTTTACATAATCCTCGGCAAAGTAATCTTTTTTACCCGGTTTAACTGCTGAAGATCATGCCAGTGTACCAATTGTCGTACACAACATCCCAAAATACTGATAAATGCTGCCAATAACGTCAGATTTCAGCTCATTCGGCCCCTTGGCGGGTGGATTTTGTCTGACAAATTGAAAATCCAAAAATCATGGTTCGGCGTTTATTAAAATAATCACGATTCTGCCGAACCAAAAAATTACAATCTTAGATACAATGAATAAACATAATCGGCTGAGAGTAAGTATGAAATTCCAGGCAGTAATAAGGCAATAAATCTCACAACTGTGAAAACACAGGCAGATTCCGACGGCAGGCCGGCGCATTATGCATAAAAACACGGACCCCGCAGGGCCGCCGGGCCCCACAAGATCCGTGTTCATCTGGCTCATTGATTTTGTCGGAACTACTGCAGGTTCAGTCTGCGGTCGAGCATGTACCAGGTCACAGCGTAGAAAATCGCCGCCATCACCAGTGTAACCGCGAGGCTTCCCCAGAGCAGGCTGTGCATTGCGCTGACCGCGTCCGAAGTGGTCGTCATGCTGATTGCGTTCATGGCTCTGGTCAGGCTGCTGCCGAACGGGAGAAGGTTCGCGACAACCGTCTCCAGAATGCTGACTCCAATGTACATCAGCAGCGCGCCGACAACCGGATGCGCTGACCACTCATGACCGACCGTGATGGACATGAATACTTTCAGGACAAAAGAAATTCCGCCGGCAACTGCAAGGAGAATAACCTGCCATGCGAACCGGGTAAATTCCGGTGAAATACGGAATCCGGAATTGAACATCTGGACTATTCCCTGATGAATCGACGTGTATCCCACCGCCGGGACGGTCAGGAAAATGATCGACAGGATCGCCAGGACACCCGCCAGAACCATCCAGATCAGCGCGTTGATGGTCTTGGACACAAGCTGCTGGCCCGTGCTGACCGGAAGGCTGAAACGCAGATAGCCCTCCGTGCCGAGCAGGGATTTATAAAATCCTGTATACAGTATCATGACCAGTGTGA
>JBJFHK010000150.1:0-2083 GCA_051893535.1 Eubacterium sp.
TTCTTTTCACCCCAGAAAACCTTATTGATGACCAGCGGCCCTCCGCCGGGAAGTTCATATTCTTCAAACTGATGCAGGGGCAGCGCCATCAGCGATGCCAGCAGAAGTTTCTGCGTCAGGTCAGGCTGCTCTCCATGGAACAGCGCCCAGAAAGCCAGAACAATAAATATGATCAGACCGAGCTGATACCAGTGATTTCTGATAAATTTCATCCCTTTCACCTTCCTTTTGTCTGCAGTATAATAAACATGTGTCTATTCCACAACAAACAGATGTATCCGTATTGACGGGAAGCCAACAGAAAGGCGGGAACTGTCGGAAAGATGGAAAAAATATCCGCGGAAGGCGGTGGATGCTCATCTGCACGGGTACATATGAATATCAGGAGACAAAATCGACATGCAAGAGAATCAACGGGTACGTCTGACAAAAACGCTGCTGAAGAACAGCCTGACGGAGCTTGCGGAAACGACGCCGCTGGAGAAGATTTCGGTGAAGAGTCTCTGCAGCCGCGCCGGAATCAACCGCAGCACCTTTTACACCCATTACGGAAGTCCCTATGACGTGCTGCATGATATGGAAGATGATTTCGTATGGAGGGAGTATGAACATACAGGCAGTTTATGGAATCCTCATCCCGTTTCTGGGGACTACCCTGGGCGCCGGATGCGTATTCTTCATGAGAAATGAGCTGAGCAGGCGGGTTGAGCGCATCCTGCAGGGCTTCGCGGCCGGTGTCATGACGGCGGCGTCCGTCTGGAGTCTGCTGATTCCGTCGATGGATCAGAGTAAGGCACTGGGGAAACTGGCATTTCTGCCGGCCCTTATCGGATTCTGGATCGGCACGCTCTTCCTTCTGCTGCTGGACCATGTCATTCCGCATCTGCATTTAAACAGCAGCGAGGCGGAAGGTCCGGAAGGAGCAAAAAGCCGCGTTACCAGGAGCGCAATGATGGTTCTGGCCGTCACCCTTCACAATATCCCGGAGGGAATGGCCGTCGGCGTCGTAATCGCCGGCTGGCTCAGCGGAAAAGCCGGATTGACCGTGGGCGGCGCCTTTGCCCTGTCACTGGGCATTGCCATCCAGAATTTCCCGGAGGGCGCGATCATTTCCATGCCTCTTCATTCCGAAGGCATGGGAAAGGGAAAGTCCTTTCTCGGAGGCTTTCTGTCCGGCGTCGTCGAACCGATCGGCGCGGTTGTGACCATTCTGCTGTCGGAACTGATGATTCCGGTGCTGCCGTATCTTCTGGGCTTTGCGGCCGGCGCGATGATCTACGTCGTGGTTGAGGAACTGATTCCGGAAATGTCGGAAGGGGAACACAGCCATGCCGGTGTCCTCATGTTCGCGGTCGGCTTCACCATGATGATGGCCATGGATGTGGCCCTGGGCTGATGCGGTTCAGGACAAAAATCAATGCGCAGGGCGGAAAGCCGCTGCAGGAACTGCGGCAGCAGTGCGTGACAGAGAAAATGGAAGGATAAGAGATGAAAAAGAAGAGATATAAGATTCATAAGAGGTTTTATGTAATTGTTGCGGTGATCGTCATTCTGATTGCAGCACTGTGCGTCCACTTCCTTGGCGGGGGAAATTTGTCCGGAAAGAATAAATCGGCATCCAGTGGAAAATCACAGAAAACGCAGTCGGAAACCGTGAAAAAGAGCAGTAAGAATAAGGCGGAGACAAAGACGGAATCCGCGGAGCCTCCGGCAGTGTCCGGCATCAAGACCATGCCTGCAGACTATGAAAACGCAGCATCTGCGAAGCAGCAGGGCAGCCTGCATGAGATTACCTATACGGTGAAGGTCAACGGCGTGACGTATAAACGTCCGGCGCTGGTCTATCTTCCGGCGGGCTACACATCATCAAAGAAGTATAATGTCTTCTATCTGATGCACGGCTACGGAGGAACCTATCATACCTATCTTGGCTGGACCACGGGCGCGCGGCCGTTTAAGAACATCCTGGACCACATGATTGCAGACGGAAAGATCAAGCCGACGATTGTCGTTGGTGTGGAATATAACTCGGTTTACGGCAATTATTACTATGGACAGCTGGACACCGTAAGCAAGGAGATCG
>JBJFHK010000151.1:0-2057 GCA_051893535.1 Eubacterium sp.
GAAAGGAAATGGATGAGAAATACCTCAGCCGCGTGCTGGAGCAGTCTGTCGCAAAGGACTGGGTAAAGAAGGCTGCAGACACATTCGCGGTTGTCTACACTCCATTCCACGGCAGCGGCTACAGGCTGGTGCCGGAGGTGCTGAAGAGGGACGGCCTGAAGCACGTCATCACTGTTCCGGAGCAGATGGTCATCGACGGAGACTTCCCGACCGTAAAGTCCCCGAACCCGGAGTTTACAGAAGGGTTCGCTATGGCTATCGACCTTGCAAAGAAAAATAACGTAGATCTGATCATCGGAACCGACCCGGACGGCGACCGCTGCGGCGTCTGCGTAAAGACGGACGATGGCTACCAGGCACTGACCGGAAACCAGATCGGCGTGCTGCTCCTCGACTTCCTGATCGAAGCCAGAAAGGAGACCGGCACTCTGGCGGAAAACAGCGCTGTGGTCAAGAGCATCGTCTCGACTTCCATGGCCAACCGCATCTGTGAAGTCAACCACATCAAACTGTTTGAGACCCTGACCGGATTCAAGTACATCGGTGAGAAAATCAAAGAATTTCAGGCCTCCGGAGACTGGACCTATCTGTTCGGATTCGAAGAGAGCAACGGCTACCTGGCCGGCACCTACGCCCGCGATAAGGACGCGGTCGTCGCTTCTATGCTGGTTGCCGAGATGGCCTGCCGCTATAAAGAGCAGCGCGGCATGAACCTCTACCAGGCGCTCCATGCACTTTATGAGAAGTATGGCTTCTATAAAGAGAAAGTTGCTTCACACGTCATGGAAGGCCTCGACGGCCGCGAGAAGATGGATGCCCTGATGGCCGGCCTGCGCGAGAGCGCGCCGGAAAGCTTCGGCGGCCTGAAAGTGGTCCGCATCCGCGACTACGAAACCGGCGTTGTCACTGACCTGAAGACGGGTCACAACACCGCCACCGGCCTGCCGGAGAGCAATGTCCTCTACTATGAGCTGGAGGACGGCAGCGCAGCCGTAATCCGCCCGTCCGGCACCGAGCCGAAAGTCAAACTCTACGTCATGGTGCACGATGACACTGACGCCGCCGCCCGGAAGAAACTGGACGCCGTCGTTGAGACCGGCATGAAGATCCTGCAGGGATAGGAGGCGATCCTGCAGCCATTCAGCATCCCGGGCTTGTGGAAAATACTGCTGAGTAGAAATAAACAGGAAAATGGAAATTTAAAAACGGGCCGCAGCCCTGATGACAGCGCTGATGCGCACAGGGCGGCGGTCTGTTTTTTTATTGCCTGTCTGTCAGACGACAACAAGGTTCCCGGGCATCCACCCGCTTCGGTGTCATGGAAGGGCCTGAAGTGAACGTAAGCTGCCGGGCTGATAAAATAATAGTTAGCTTCTGTCAATTTAATAGATTAGTCTGAAGCGTCGCTATCAGCGGACGAATCGTCTGGACAAAAAGTTAAATGCAAGAATATTAAGTGTTGTATGCATGGAAAGTTTATGTGGGTATCGATAATTATCAGAATATGAGCAACTAAAGATTAAATATTGTACACGATTGCTGAGATATATGAGAGCATTATTGGCATAATGCAGTTTGTTAATATGCATACAAAGAAATACAAGATTAATGATAATGATAATTGATGTTATTAAACGGTGTGATGCCGATAAAATAGGGCTTTACAAATCATACCAAGTATGTGTATAATAGCAGAAAATGAAAGGGAGAGAATAAACAGGTTAATTTTAATGTTATTAAGGGGAGTATTCAGCAATGAGAGAGAAAGGTAAAAAAAGAACCGCATACACCCGTGCAGTCATGGTTCTGCTGATCAGTGTGCTGATGGTATGTTCCATATTCGCATCGTCTGCATTTGCAGATACGACTGACACCGGCAGCGGCTCATCAGCAGCCGGCACGGAAACACAGTCGGGAACCGCGTATACGGCCAGTGAAAATGGCAATAATACGTCCAATGCTTCCGGAACGGAAAGTACGGAACAGAAATCTGCAGCAACATCATCAAATGAGCCGGCGGCTGCAAGTGAGAATGGAAACAACACAACCGGCAGTTC
>JBJFHK010000152.1:0-2045 GCA_051893535.1 Eubacterium sp.
AATGGTAAGAAGTACCTCACCCTTGGCATCGAGGGTATTGATGTTCTCCTTCTCGAAGTAGACTGCAATGTTTAAGTTCTTTAGCTCTCTTGTGTATTTCAGGCAGTCGACCGTGTTTCTTGAAAACCGGCTTATAGACTTGGTTATGATCATGTCTATCTTGCCAGCCTTGCAGTCCTCGATCATATTGTTAAAGGCAGTCCGCTTTGCCGTGCTGGTGCCTGAAATTCCATCGTCGGCAAAGATCCCCGCAAGTTCCCAGGCAGGATTTGCCTTGATGTAGTCAGTGTAATGCTTCACCTGCGTCTCATAGCTTGACTCCTGTTCTTCATAGTCTGTCGATACCCGGCAGTAAGCAGCGACCCTGGTCTTATGAATGCCACTGCCTTCTGTCCGGGTTCCTGTTACCTTGCTCGCCGGGATGACGGTTACATTGTTTGCTACATCCATTACTTGATCACCTTCTCTTTCACAAGTCCGTACATGTACTCAGCCTGCTTTCTAGGATCAGCATGAAACTTCCGCGGCGAGAGGAGTACGAACTCTGTCTCAGGCTTTGGCGGTACTCTTTTTCTGCGTCCCCGCTTTGCGATACCATGCACGCAGTATCTTCTCTGAATTTCCTCCTCGCAGGCTGTTATTTCCTCCTCGGTAAGAATCTGCGGATAAAAGTCATCGCCTAGGTATTTCCTGTTGGTGATGAGCTTTTTCACCCAGGCGTGGCAATGCGAAAGGCCCTCCGCGGAAGCCGCCGAGGCAAGGCTCATCCCGCCAAGATAATTCTTTATAATCCGGTGAATGGTTTCGGCCTCCTCTTCAACGATTAGGGCCTTTCCGTTCTCAATTCTGTAGCCGTATGGTGTATGTTTCATCGAATCACCTCCTTAAAAGTCGGTCCGCATTTCAGGACAAATTCGATTTCCGTTTTGCTGCGGACGATTATCTTCTCCACAAAGTCTGTAAACAGATCTCCGTCAAACTCTGTGAGCATCCGGCCCTTTCCGGTATAGCGCATCAGTTTCTCAAGCTCCTCTTCCCTGTCCAAAGAGCTCTCATCTTTTGCAGAAAGAAGCTTCTTTTCTTCAGAAAGTCTGGCCTTCTCCTTTTCAAGACCGGCACTTTCTCTTTCGTAAGTCTCTGAATCAATTAGTCTCATGGTATAAAAGGAGAGGATCTGCTTTCTTCTCTCCTCGTTCTTTTTTAGAAGCTCATCGATTCTGGAAAGCTGCTCTCCTCCAGCCGTATGGGACTTATTCCTTACCGAATATCTGTAAGGAACCAGGATAACCTCTCTTGCAAAAGTAAGCTTGTTCAGCATAGTTGCAAATGCTGCCTGCAGGGCATCCTCCCTGATGGGCTTCTGGCTGCAGGAGTTTCTGTTCTCAAGATGCCCGGAGCAGGCATAACACCTTCTGCCTTCTGCCCCGATTCTTTTCCACTTTGACCCGCACTCACCGCATATGACTTTTCCTGACATCGGATAGCGGTTCTGCGTCTGGTCTGTTCCGTAGAAGTTTCCCTTTTCCGCACCGTTCTTTGACATGACTCTGCATGCGGCATCGAAAACCTCCTGGCTGATAATGGCTTCATGATGATCGGCTACCCTGTACTTCTGCCTCTCACCGTTATTTATGTGGCGGTTGTAATTATCATCTGTGTAGGTCTTCTGCAGGATAAGAGAGCCGGTATAGGTTTCATTTCTTATCACGTCCCGGATTGTGCTGCTTCTCCATCTGCCGCCCCTCTTTGTGGTAATGCCATCTGCATTCAGCTCCTTTGCGATTTCTGTTGTGGACTTGCCGTTTAAGACCCCGTCAAAGATCCGCTTTACCACCCTGGCCTGATCGGAAACCGGTACCATTTTCCTGCCCGCGTATTTATAGCCGTAAGGAGCGGGGCTTAAGTAAGTCCCGTTGGCAAAGCGCTTCTGCAAGGCCCATCTTTCATTTGAGGAGATTGACTTCGACTCGCTCTGGGCAAGGCTTGAGAGAATGGAGAGCATAAGTTCGCTTTCCATCTTTCCGGTGTCAATGTTCTCCTTCTCG
>JBJFHK010000153.1:0-2042 GCA_051893535.1 Eubacterium sp.
ATCATCCCGGATGGGATGAATGATAAACCCCCATCGGAGGTGGGGGTTGCTAACTCGGATGCCGGAAACCTGCATCTGAAATCCAGAATTGTGGTGCCGCCGATGGCGACCCAGAGTTCAGAAGGGAACGTGCCGGGAAGGGAAACGATCGCGCATTATGAAGCCTTTGCGGAAAATCCCCTTACCGGGCTGATCATTACCGAACACAGCTACGTCAGCCGGCAGGGCAGGGCGGACCCTTACCAGCTTTCTTTTGCCGACGACAGCGTCATTCCGGCCCAGAAGAAACTGACGGACATTGTTCACCAGGTAAATCCGGATGTGAAAATGATAGCGCAGATCAGCCATGCGGGACTGAATACCACGGAGCAGATCACGGGAGAGCTGCTGGTTTCCGCAAGCAGCATCCGGGGAAGTCACGCACTTACTGCCGCGGAAATTCACGGGCTGGAGGATAAATTCGCGGAGGCGGCCGCAAGGGTGAAAGAAGCCGGATACGACGGCGTGGAAATTCACTCCGCCCACGGATACCTGCTCAATCAGTTCTATTCTCCGCTGCTGAACCTCAGAGTGGATGAGTACGGGCCGCAGACCGTGGAGAACCGGATCCGCTTTCTGCGGGAAACCATCCAGAAAGTCCGGGCGGCCGTGGGAAAGGAATTCCCGATAGCTGTACGGCTCGGCGGAAGTGATTATCTGGACGGCGGCAGCACGATTGCAGACGCGGTCAGAGCCGCGGTGCTTCTGGAGCAGGACGGCATCGACCTGCTGGACCTTTCCGGGGGCGTGAATATGTACATGCGGCAGGGGCACAGCGAGCCGGGATGGTTCTCGGATATGTCCTCTGCCGTCAGAAAGAAAGTCAGCCTGCCGGTGATTCTGACCGGAGGAGTGAAGACGCCGGAGCAGGCAGAACAGTTATTAAATGAAGAAAAAGCCGATCTGATCGGCGTAGGAAGAGCAATGTTCAGAAACCCGTCTTGGGGACTTTAATCAGGAGGAGATAATTATGCATTTTCATGGACCAATCATCAGACCACAGACAGACGCAGACAGCCTGTTCATCGAGGTAACGGCAGGATGCTCGCATAACGCCTGCACGTTCTGCAATTTCTATAAAGACACACCGTTCATGGTGGCACCGCTTTCACAGATTGAAGAGGACCTGAAGGAAGCGAAGGCACTCTGGCCGGACGCGAAGGATATCTGGGCATCCGGCGGAAATCCGTTTGTTCTCAGCACCGACAAGCAGATTGCTGTCTGGGACCTCATCAAGAAGTATTATCCGGATTCCCGGCTTTCTACATACGCGACGATTTCTGATTTCAAGCAGAAGTCCGTAGAAGACGTGAAGAGAATCAAGGAACACGGCCTGGACGAGATCATGATCGGCATCGAGACCGGCGATGATGACGTTCTGGAGTTCGTCAACAAGGGCTACACCGCGCAGGATATTCTGGATGCCGGAAAGAAGATGGACGAGGCCGGAATCACCTACCGTATGATCTACCTGGGCGGCCTTGCCGGCAAAGGAAACCTGGTCGAGAGTGCAAAGAAGTCTGCCGCGGTTTTCAATCAGATTCATCCTTACTATATGATGCTGACGAACGTTGCCGTTCTTCCGGGAACAAAGCTGTATCAGCAGATGAAGGCCGGTGAATGGACGGAAGCCACGGAGAAAGAGCGCATTGAGGAAATCCGTACCCTGATTGACGAGCTGCAGATTCCGATCACCATCAATTCCGGAACATCCGCAAGCAGCGTGCGTTTTGAGATTACCCTGCCGCAGGAGAAGGAAAGTATTCTGAAGGAGCTGGATAACGTCCTCGACCAATTCGATGATGAGACAGAGGCGGCTCTGGAAAGATGGCGCCACAGCATGAAGGCAGTATAAGGAGAATCCGCAATGAAAAAGAAAGTATTGATTATCGGAACCAGCCCGCGGCTTCACGGAAATTCTAACCGCCTCGCAAAAGCTTTTGCCGAAGGGGCGGAGGAAGCCGGTCATGATGTGGAATTCATTCCCATGGCGGGAAAGACGA
>JBJFHK010000154.1:0-2028 GCA_051893535.1 Eubacterium sp.
TGGAAACGGGCATATCTCTGCGGCAAATGCTGTCCGGATGCAGATTCTGCAGCAGCATCCGCAAGCGGAAGTGGCTGTCGTTGACCTGATGCCGTATATATATCCGCATATCTATCCGGTCATTTACACCGGTTTTAATTATCTGGTAAATTCCCGTCCGGAGATTTACAATACCCTGGCAAAGGTTGATACCTTAACCTGCAGGTTTCCATGGAGAACGCAGGTCCGCCACGGTCTGCCGATTTATCAGCTGATCGCACAGTATAACCCGGATCTGATTATTTCTACCTGGCTGATGACATCTAAATATGTCAGCTCATATAAAAAGTATTTCCACAGCAGGATTCCTTTTATCACCTGCATTACGGACATCGGGGCATATCCGGAGTGGATCGCCGATTACACCGATGCTTATCTGGTGGGAAGTGAATATACCGCGAACACACTGAAAAAGGCAGGAGTCAGCCCGAGATCCATTTACGTCGGAGGAATTCCGGTGAATCCATGTTTTGAAAAGATTCATCATGAGGCCCCGGCTCCATGGAAGAAAAAAATTCTGGTCATGGGAGGCGGTCTGGGAATTCTCCCGGGAATTGACAGGCTTCTGCAGGAACTGGAAAGCCATCCGGAATTTCAGATTACGGTCATTACCGGACACAATCAGGAACTGTACCGCCATCTGAAAAAGACATATCCGCGAATTCAGGCGGTCGGATTTACCGATAATGTCGCGCAGTACATGCAGGACGCGGATCTGATTGTCACGAAAGCCGGAGGCCTTACCCTGTCCGAGGCGATTCATTCCGAGACACCGATTTTTGTGCTGGATCCATTCTTTCAGCATGAACGGGAAAACGCAGAATATATCGAGAAGGAGAACATCGGCGGAATTGTGAAAAGTGATGATACAAAAGGCATTCAGGATTTTGTCGAGGAAATTTCGTCCTCTTCGTTTATCGAAAACGCGCGGATCAACATGCACAAGATCCGTGTTCAGTACCGCGGAAATGAAATTGATTCTATTCTGGATGATTTAAGGCTGGAGGCGTAGAAAGAATGTCGATAAAAATTCTGTTACACCTTCTGCTCGCAGCTGCAGTCCTGATTCTCCTTTATCTGATTTACGCAGGAATTCCGGCAGCTGTTCTGCGTGCTGCAAATGCGCTGCGGTTTAAATTTTCAAAACATCCGGAGAAAACTCTGTATCTGACTTTTGATGATGGCCCGGATGCCAGTTACACGGGACACCTGCTGGATCTGCTCGCGGAAAACCAGATTCACGCGACCTTCTTTACGGTTGCGGATTTTGCGCAGAACAACCCGGAGCTGATTCAGAGAATGAAAAATGAAGGGCACAGCATCGCCTGCCATTCTCTCACGCATAAGTGCGCCATGTTTCAAGGGCCTCGAGAAACAAGAAAGGATCTCGCCCACTCGCTGAACATCATGAAGCGTCTGGGGGTGGACGTAAAGTATTACCGGGCGCCCTGGGGACTGTACAATCTGACCCTGATCCGGGAACTGAAAAAGCATCACATCCAGCGGATCATCTGGAATGTGATGATCGGAGACTGGAGCGGCCGCGTTACCGTGGATACCCTTGTGCATCGGCTTTTGTCCAGGGTCAGTAATGAAGCGGTGATCTGCCTGCATGACGGACGCGGCACAGACCATGCACCGGCACGGACGATTAAAACGCTGGAAAGGGTGCTTCCAGAGCTGAAACAGCAGGGGTATGTGTTTAAGACATTTCAATAAATACAGCAAAACAGGGACAGCAGAATCTGCCATCCCTGTTTTTCTATGCAATTATCGCTTTGTTTCCGCCGGTTTATCCGACGTAACGCAGTACGCCGTCCCAGCTTACGCCGCCGACGTTGTTATAGTAACCGGCTACGCTGACCTCTGTTCCCGTCTGGTCTCCTGCCTGCGGATAACCGCGGTCGGAGTGCGCCGCTGCTGTCTTTCCGGAACCGATATACAGTTCCGTATGGGCGCTGGCGTCCAGAAGAACGTCGCCTGCCTTCA
>JBJFHK010000155.1:0-2024 GCA_051893535.1 Eubacterium sp.
GAGTCGGAAGCGTGAGCATGCGCGAAGGGAGCCGGGAGGCGTTCCAGGCACAGGCCGCGTACAGCTCACAGAAAAAGCCTGGAGAGCTGTCAACAATAACTCCCACTAGCCCTTGACACCATCATACTGAAATACTTGGTTGAAATCTGATACAAAATCGGTTACTATGTGCCTGAAATCAGGGCCTGTGATCCTGCTATTCTGTAGAAACGAACATATGTTTACATAAATAATTTGTCTGCAATCGACAAAAACCGGGCCGGCCAAGGAGAAAACTTCCTTGCCGGGAACATTTTGTCGGAAAAACATAAAAAATACAATAAGGCATAGAGTAGAAAACGGATGGGGAAAATGATGAATCAGAACATGTATCAGCAGTACGTTAATATTCTGAAGGAAGAACTGCTTCCGGCCATGGGCTGCACGGAACCGATTGCGGTGGCCTATGCGTCGGCGCTGGCCAGAAAGACGCTGGGGGAGATTCCGGAGCGGGCGGATGTCATCGTCAGCGGCAATATTATCAAGAATGTAAAGAGCGTTATCGTACCGAATACGGGCGGGATGCATGGCCTGGAGGCAGCAGCTTCTGCGGGAATTGCGGCGGGAGACGCGGACCGGGAGCTTGAGGTTCTGGCCAGTGTGACGAAAGAGGAAATTCCGGCGATCCGGGAGTATCTGGAGTCCCACGAAATCAATGTACAGAGGGCAGATACGGACCGTGTGTTTGAGATTGACCTGCGTGTATATAAAGGGGAGAATTCCGCCAGAGTGCTGATTTACGACCGTCATACCAATGTGGTACGGATTGAAAAGAACGGAAAGCCGGTGTTTGAGAAGGACTGCGGTGGAGAAGCGGAAACACAGAAAAAGACGGACAGAAGCGTACTGAATGTTGAAGACATCGTTGAATTTGCGGAAACGGCAGATCTGAAGGATGTGGAGGAAACTCTGCAGCGCCAGATCGACTATAACACGGCGATTGCGAGGGAAGGCCTGGGAAAGCCGTATGGCGCGAGAATCGGCCAGGTCCTGCTGGCGTCTTACGGAGATTCCGTGCAGAATCAGGCAAAGGCCTGGGCTGCGGCTGGCTCGGACGCGCGCATGGGCGGCTGTGACCTTCCGGTGGTGATCAATTCCGGCAGCGGAAATCAGGGAATTACAATTTCTCTTCCGATTATCAAATACGCGGAGTATCTGAAGGCAGACCATGAACATCTGCTCCGGGCCCTGATCATCGGAAACCTGACGGCGATCCATCTGAAGACGGGAATCGGCTGTCTGTCCGCCTACTGCGGCGCAACCAGTGCGGGTGCAGGTGCGGCTGCGGGAATTACCTATCTGTACGGCGGCGGGGTGAAAGAAATCTCCCATACGATTGTAAATACCCTGGCGATCAATTCCGGGGTTGTCTGCGACGGAGCCAAGGCCAGCTGTGCGGCCAAGATTGCTTCCGCGATTGAGGCGGGACTTCTCGGTATGAACATGTATAAGCAGGGAAGCGAGTTCTACAGCGGCGACGGCATTGTGACGAAAGGTGTGGAAAATACCATTGATAACATCGGAGAGCTGGCCCGGGACGGCATGGCGGACACAGATAAAGAAATTATCCACATCATGCTGAAGAAGAGAGCATAGCGGTTGAAAAAAATCCGCGCCGCTGTGTGCGGTGCGGAGACTGATCCGATCAGTCAAAGGCAAAACCGAGCCAGGCGGGAAGCGGCTGACGGGAATCTGTTTTCCGGATGATCTGTATGGCTTCCGCCAGCTCCTGCGTGGAAGAAATATTTTGAGCACCCGCAGATTCTGTTCCTGCGCCGGCTTCCGGGATTTCCGGAATATGCACCATGCCGTGCACCAGTGCGGTTTCAGAAGCTCTGCCAGCCGGGGTCATGCAGAAAGCATGTGATTTATGGAAGAAGGCCGCAAGAAGAGAAAGAAAATTACTGAGGCTGTCCCGCTTTTCTTCATCTTCTGTGAGAAGTTCGGGAATGTACAGAAGATCGTCATCTTCAGCCGGTTCGATG
>JBJFHK010000156.1:0-2022 GCA_051893535.1 Eubacterium sp.
GACAGAATATCTGTCATGATGTGGCTGATGTACGAGGGCTCATACAGAATCCTTCTATTCGGAAAGTTCACTGCGTCAGGTACTGTCTGGAAATGGTTCTCATGCAGAAGCGTGATGAGGTTTGAAAGATCATCGCCGAGGGCGGTCTCTGCTTCCGCAGGACCTGACAGTTGAATGCTTTCGAGGGACTCAGTGATTGTGAAATCAAAGAGTTCGGAGATCATGTCACGGAGACTCGCTGCGTTCTGCTCGGTGGATTTCAGAAAACGCCGCGAGTCAGTGAGGCTTTCTGCGTGATCCATGAGCTCGAGGTTGGCAAGAATGACAGTCAGCGGCGTGCGCAGATCGTGAGTGATCGTTCGAATATATTCCTTCTTTTCTTCAGCCTCGCGCTGCTCCTTCTGCATGTTTGCAAGAAGTGCCTTCCGTGAATTGTCGATCGATTTGCCGAGCCGCGCAATCTCATCATTTCCGGACACAGTAATTGCGGATGTGAGGTCGCCGCTCTCCATCCTGGAGACATCTTTGTCAAGCACCATAATGCGCTGGATAATGCCGCGCATCCCTCTCGTCAGAATGAACATCCAGATCAGAAAACACAAGAACAATTCTATTGCGAAAACAAGCATGTAGATCCGGCCGGCGGCGCCTGTATCGACGTACACGTCATAAGTCCCATCTGCAAAGTTGACAGGAATTGACGAAGACATGGTTGTTCCGGACAGATAACTTTGGAGACCATTCCGATAGACGGACATCACGTCATAGCGAAAATCCAATAATATCGTGCTGTCATTATGCTTGTACACGATTAATTCACTGATTTTTTTGCCGAATGCCCAGCTTTGCAACTGGTACGTATTTCCAAGAGCCAGTTCGTTTTTATTAACCTTAGATGAACCAAAAAGTAGAACTACACTCATCTGATATTAATACAGGTGAGATTATCCGCATATTTTCAACGTTTATTGCTATCCTAGCCATGCAGAACTATAATTAATGTAGTTCTACATAGTACTCTTATGTTCGTTCGGAGGCTGCAATGGCATTCATAAAATCGCAAAAGATTATCCGTGATAAAAGGGGAAACATCTCAGGTGGATCAGCTGCGATTGTTGACACTCAGTACGGAGATTTTGGCTCCTATCATGCAAAACACACGGTCAGAGAACGCCTGGGCAAAATTATATGGCTTAGTACTGATCGAAAATGCGGCATTTTTCTTTCTCCAACCCGTGGACTGGTTGAATACGACGCAGCAAAGGATGTATTTTCCTCTGTTGAGAAGGCAGATCCGCGCTTAAACGGAACTGATATTTTTCCCGAGACCCGGGTTCATACTGTTTTTGGTGATACATTCATGCTCCTCAAGTTTTTAGAAAAATCTGGTCTGCTATCCGTTTTACAGACGGTTTTTCATAAAAAAGATGATTATGAACGGGTGCTTTGTCACATCCTCCACGGTGTTTTAAAGGATGGTTCCAAAATATCCTGCGATAACTTTATTTCAAAATCGTTTGCATCGTATGTTCTGTCAGATGTGCCGGCAGTCTCACTTCATTGTGACACACGATTTTTCACTCTTATGGGAAGAGACAGCACAAGGCTTGCATTCTTTCAGGCTTTTGTAAAGATGATGCAAACGACGGAACCAGCATTTGGCAAAGGATGCTATGTTGATTCGACCCCTCTTCCAAATGATATCGATGACAATCCGTTTAATGCTCTGTCCTGTCATGGTGTCGGATCTTCCGATGTCATGACACGGCTGGTTCTGGTTCTCGATGAACTATCCGGTCTTCCGGTATGGTACGACATTATCCCCGGAAATGTTCTTGACGTTAATACAATCATGAACGTGGTAAATGACGTTGCCGATAGCCTTGGAATCATCATCGACTCACTGGTTCTTGATGCCGGATATGTGTCCAAAGCACTTGTCAGCGCTTTTCATATCGGAACAGAAAAAACTTTCATTGGCAGAATGCCTGCCAGAAGAGGGTATCCGTACAAAGAGCTTTA
>JBJFHK010000157.1:0-3326 GCA_051893535.1 Eubacterium sp.
CCGCTGCTCTTGCCGTAGAGCTGGAAATACTTGGTCAGGACGGCCTTGTTGACCGGGGCCGCGTGGATGGACGTGCCTCCCTGGATCAGCAGGGTGACGACGGCGATGCGCGGATTGTCGGCCGGCGCGAAGGTCTCGGTCCAGGAGTAATAGTCGTAAGATCCCTTGTTCGCGTCGATCATCTTGGTCGTGATCTTATAGTTGCTGGCCATGCGGAGGGCCATATCGGCCGCGTCCTCTTCGGAGGAGTATACTTCCGGCTGCTCGCGCAGCAGTTTCTTGATGTTCTTATCGACCTGCTTCCAGGTTACGCTGGTTCCGGCCTGGCTGTTGTAGGATGCCAGGTGCTGTTTCAGGTACTTGATCTCGCTGGCCGGCTGCGGTGTTCCCTGGTTCTCCGCGGTTCCGGTCTTTCCGGCTACGGAGTATTTATAGCTGCCGAATACGGTCTGCAGGGTTCCGTACTTGGCTACACGCTTCATGCCTTTGACCACGGCAGGAATGGTGGTGCTCTTCAGTTTGATCTTCCTGCGGTCGGCGGACTTATCAACAGTTCCCTTATTCTCCACGCCGGAAACCAGGCTGGCACGGTTGTATACGCCGTTGTTGGCCAGGGCGGAAATGTAGGTGCACATCTGAACCGGTGTGTAGGCGTTGTCTCCCTGTCCGATACTGATGTTGAACTGATCGGCGATGGTCCATGTCGCCTGCGCGAAGTAGGTGTATTTAATTACGGATGCCGCGGAGGCGATCTTGCCCTGCTTCATGTCCGTCTGCTTGGACAGCCTGGAAATCAGCTTGGTGTAGGACGGATTATCCGCCATCCAGCTGCAGATGGTGTTGATGTTCTTCTTCAGCTTGGAATAGTTCGTGTATACATCCTTCGGGAAGTAGGTATGCGCGTTGTTGTAGAGATAGCTCCACAGACTCGTCTTATAGGTCGCCAGCTTGCGGGCCTTGGTCGGAGACGGCGTAACCGACTCAGACAGCTCGATTCCGGTCTTCTGGCCCAGGCCGAACTTCTTCGACATGCCGATGATTCTCGGAATGGTGATCTTCTTCTTATAGCCCAGCGACTTCTTTGCGCCCCAGTTGTATCCTGTTCCGATGGAAATGAAATAGGTATTGGAGGAGTGCTGCAGGCCCAGTTCCAGGTTCTCAGCACCATAGGATCCGCCGCCGTCGTTGTACTGCGCAGTACCCCATTTATGGCCGCCCAGTTGGATGTACATCGGGTCGGTGATATACTGGTTCGGGTTCAGGCCGCATTCCAGAGCGGTTAAGGCCGTAATCGGCTTGAAGGTGGATCCAGGCGCTACAGACGCCATGGTCGCGTTATTGTACAAAGGCGCAGGCGCAAGGGAATCACGGGTGTTTTTCGCCTGCACGGATTTCCACGCCTTGTTCGTAATGCCTGTCGCGAAGATATTCGGGTTATAGCTCGGATAGCTGGCCATGGCCAGGACTTCACCGGTCTTGGTGTCCATGGCGACGGTGGCGCCGCTCTGGCACTGGGATCCGGCTGCGCTGATGGCACTCTGCAGTGCACTTTCTGCAGCCTTCTGCAGGTTCAGATCGATAGTCAGGTAAACATCCTTGCCCTTCTTCGGCTTTGTCTTGCTGATTGTCTTTACGTACTGGCCGCTGCTGTTGACCAGAATCTTCTTTACGCCGCTCTTTCCGTGCAGGTAGGTCTCATAGGCTGACTCAATTCCAGAACTTCCGATCAGATCTGTGGAAGAATAGCCGAGCTTATCAACGTAGTAGCTGCTGTTGCTCTCGGAAATGCTTCCCATGTAGCCCAGGATGTGGCAGGCCGTATTGTTGTTCGGATAGTAGCGCTTATACTGGGACTGGATAGAGGCTCCCGGAATCGTGTTTTCTCCGATCTTGACAATGGTCTTCTTTGAGACTTCCTTGGCAACGGTTGCCGCGATATAGGACTCTGTGGATTTCATCTCGTTTCTGACGATGAGAATCTTACGGGCGTCTTTATCGCTCAGACTGCTGCTGATCTTGAAATTCTTACACAGCTTGTCAAAGGCCTTCCTTGCGGATACGCCCTTTGACGCCTGTTTGCTGGAGAAGCAGCCCCACTTGGTGAGGAAATTGGTCTTCTCTGAATCATAGGTATAGGTCATGGTCGACGGAGTAATCGGGACGCTGACGTTATAGGTATTCTGCAGTTCTTCAATGGCCTCATAGCGGGTATCGCTGGTCGGAATTCCGTAACGGGTGCGGAGTGCCTGCAGTGCCTTCTCTGCGGAAAGGTTTTCATTCAGGTCCTCGGACTTCAGCCATTCTTTCAGCTGCTTGTCATAGGTCCAGTACATACTTCCGTTTTTCTTGATCTTGATCGGGAACTCGTCGATATAACTGTCTCCGTTCTTCTCCAGAAGACGCATCAGCTTGAGAATATTCCGGTTGATCTTTTTTGTGTCGCTGCTGGAAGAACTGTAGGTAACAGAGAAGATCTGCTTGTTGCTCGCCAGCACCTGGCCGTTGCGGTCGTAGATATTTCCACGCGGCGCGGATGTGTAAATCATTTTTGTACTCTGGCTCGATGCACTTTTGTCCCACTTATCGTGCTGAACAACGGTAAGAATGAACAGGCGGAGCGCCAGAATGAACATCAGCACCAGGATCAGGCCGACGATCATATAGTATCGATTACTGAATACATTATGTCTGCGATTTCCATTCATTCGCTAAACCTCACTAGATATACCAGTTCTTCTTGTTTCTCTTATGCTCGTCCACAGACAGGCGCCAGTAGATCAGCATAAATACAATCGTATTCTCTGCAATCTGTTCCGGCATCGTCCTCAGGGCTGTCATGAAACTGTACGGGCTGGAAGCCGCGTGTGCGAGACCCCAGTAAATCAGGGAATACACCAGGGTGACAAGAATCGAAACAATCAGCGCAACCAGGGCGCTTCTGCTGTTGAACAGATGCCGTGTGAACAGGATCAGCAGAATCACGCCAAAGGTTGAAATCATACCGATCCCCAGGAAATAGCCGAATACCGCGTCTTCAAGCAGCGCGTAAATCATGCCCATGATCATCCAGAGCAGATTGTCTGCGTAAACCATAGTCAGCGCGGCCGTCAGCATCAGGATGATGTTCGGCGTCTGTATTCCGGGAAGCAGGCTGTGCAGAAACGGCTGCAGCACCAGTGCCGCCGTAAATGCGATAATGCCCTTCCAGGAATCCTTAAGACTGGAAAAGCCGGCCATTGCTATACCAGTACGGCAACCTGCTGCAGAGCCTCAAAGTCAACCGCTGGTGCGACGGTGATCTTCTGCAGCTGCTGATTGCTGTCATA
>JBJFHK010000157.1:3426-10775 GCA_051893535.1 Eubacterium sp.
CAAAGTCAACCGCTGGTGCGACGGTGATCTTCTGCAGCTGCTGATTGCTGTCATAACGGACGTTCGTGACTTTTCCGATGGTGATTCCGGCAGGATAGCTTCCCATGCCCGAGGTTACAATCGTATCTCCCTGAACAATCGTCGCGCTGCTGTCCAGCGTGTATCCGGTCAAAGTTTTGGCCGTGCTGCCGGTCAGCAGCCCCAGGATCTTGTGATTGCTCTTGACCATAAAGCTGAGCTGCAGGTCCTGATCCTTCAGTGTGGCAACTTTGGACCATCCGGCACCGACGGATTTAACTGTGCCGACAAGTCCGTCGCCGCTGACCACCAGATCACCCTTCTTGACGCCGTTATTTCTTCCGAGATTAATGGTGAGCATGTTCATCCAGTTGGTTCCGTCCATGGCGATGACATCTCCGGACACCAGATCGGTGGAATCTCCGCTCCCCTTATATTTCAGCGCTTTTTTCAGCGACTGTAAATCGCTCTTTTCATTCTGCGTCATGGTCAGTGATGCAACCTGACGCTTCAGTGATTCATTCTCTCTTTTCAGTTTCTCATTTTCACTCTTCAGTGATCCCGCAGAGCCGAACGAAGCGACTCCGCTGTGGATTTTCCGTCCCAGTGAGGAAAACGGCTGCATGACCTTACCGGCTGCCGTACCGGCACTGCTGGAGATCACTCCTCCGTCTCCGCCTGTTGCTGCCGCAAAAATAATAAAGGCAAGCGCCAGCACAATAATTATCAATAGAAAACTAACAACTTTATGTTCTCTGATCCACCTCATAGAGAATTACCCCCGATGACGACAAACGGCCGGTACGTGCCGGCCGCCTGTCTCTCTTTTATCCTCTGCGAACACTCGTCGCATAAATTTTCAGCTTTTCAATGTCATTCAGACTCATTCCGGTTCCGGCCGCAACCGCTTCAAACGCGTTCTCCGCAGTGGTCACTTTCAGGCCTGTCGCCTTGGAAATGACATGGTCAAGACCTCTTACCAGTCCGCCGCCTCCGGAAAGCATCATTCCATTATTCGCGATATCCGCAGCAACTTCCGGCGGTGCCTTCTCGATAGTGGTCTTTACACCGTCTACAATGACTTCTACAGATTCCTGCAGCGCCAGCATCATGTCCTTATTCGAAACCTCAATGGTCTTAGGAAGTCCGGAAATCAGGTCTCTTCCGCTTGCCTTGGTGGTCTCGATGATTTCATTGCCGTCCTCATCGACAGGAAGCTCCGCACAGCCGATCTTCATCTTCAGCTGTTCTGCCGTGCGCTCTCCGATCGCCAGAGCATGGCGCTTTCTCATATAGTTGATAATCGCCTCGTTGAATTTATCTCCCGCGTAGCGGATAGAGCTTGAAGCAACGATTCCGCCCAGAGCGATGATCGCGATGTCGCTGGTGCCGCCGCCGATGTCGGCAATCATGCAGGCATTGGAACTGTCTACATCCAGTCCGGCTCCGATCGCTGCCGCCATAGGCTCTTCCAGAATGTACACTTCAGAAGCACCCAGCTGACGGACAACCTCATTTACCGCTCTCTTCTCAACATCTGTGACACCACTCGGCACACCGACTACAACTCGGAAATTCTTTACCTTATTGGAGGAAACAACCTTCTCGATAAACTTGGTCAGCATATCTGCTGTCCGGTCAAAATCGGAGATGACTCCGTCTCTCAGCGGACGGACGACCTCAATATTCGTCGGCGCCTTGCCGATCATGTTTTTTGCCTCAAGACCGACAGCCAGCACCTTTCCGCTGCGCTTGTCAAATGCGATGACAGACGGTTCGTTCAGCACGATTCCGCTGTCCTTGATATAGATCAGCGTGTTCGCTGTACCCAGATCGATTCCCATGTCCTTCGTCATGATTTTAAACATACCCATCTTATGCAAATACCTCCAACTGATGTCAATATGTATGTATTAAGCGGAATGCTGAACATCCCAATGAATAAACATAATTATACGGCGCCTGCTCTTACTGCAGGCCGCGTTTTCTGCCGGAGTCCGCCTCTCCGTCCTCGCCTGTGCGCTCGCCCTCATAGAAATCCTGCGGAATTACGCCCAGATCCGTCATGCTCTGAAAGACACCGTCTCCCAGAATGATGTGGTCCAGAACCCTTATTCCCAGCAGTCTTCCGCACTGCACGAGCCTTTCCGTAACCTGAAAGTCCGCGTGGCTGGGCTCAGGATCCCCTGTCGGATGATTATGCAGGAAAATAACCCCTGCGGCACTCATCCGTACGGCCTTCAGAAAAGCCTCTCTCGGATGCACCGGCGCGCTGGACAGTTCCCCGACGGAAACCTCCTCCCAGCCGAGCATCTCACATTTCTGATTGACACAGACGCAGATAAAATGCTCTTTCTTCTCAAAACGCAGGCGTTCCATAAACAGCGCGGCTGTTTCCTGCGGACTTCCCGCAGCCGCCCTTTCCGGCTGACGGCTCGCCGCAATCCTCTTCCCGAGTTCTGCGGCTGCCCGCACGGCCATGGCCTTGGCGTCGCCCATGCCGCGGAGTTTCTTCAGATCCTCCGTCTGCAGTGTTCCCAGGTCGTAGAGACCTCCGGGACACAGGGCGATGATTTCCTCCGCCAGAGTCAGCGCCGACCGCTCCCGCGTTCCCGTCCGGATAATCAGAGCCAGCAGCTCGATATTCGACAAAGCCTGAACGCCAAGGGAGAGACCCCGCTCCAGCGGCCGTTCCGCCGGCGGCATTGACTGGATACTCATAAAATCGTACCATCCTTTCCCGTCCGGCCGGTCACATGCAGCTTTAAGGCATTCCGGATTCTCTCTCAGATGAAGACTGATCCCTGTCTGCCTTACATATCTCTGATCTGATTCTCCTTCAGACTTTACAATCTGCCAGGTATCAGAGCATTCATTTCCGTGTGCAGAAATCAGCACACAGAAAGCAGTCACACACGTACGAAGGTTCCGCGCCATTCTGCATCGGAGCGCAGAACCGTAATTTAAATTATACCATCGAACCCGTCATTATACAAGATGCGTTAAACGATCATTATAAGCTCTACTGCGCATGATTGCACCGTTCCAGAATAGAGGTGCAGATTTCATCCACGACTTCTTCAATGTTCATATTGGTAGAATCTATTTCCATCGCATCGTCTGCTTTTTTCAGAGGATTGAGCCTGCGGTGCGTATCCCGGTAGTCCCGGTCCTTTACATCCTGCAGAATCTCTTCATAGCTGACCTGCTCTCCGCGCTCCTGCAGTTCTTTATATCTTCTGCGCGCGCGTTCTTCCGGTTCTGCGGTCAGATAGAACTTGAACTGCGCGTCCTTGAACACGTTCGTTCCGATATCCCGGCCGTCCATGATGACACTCTTCTCATGGCCGATTTTTCTCTGCACGGCAACCAGCTTTTCTCTGACGGCGGCTGCCTGGGCACACTCTGAAGCGGCTGCAGAAATCTCCGGTGTGCGGATTTCCTTTTCTACGTCTCTTCCGTCCAGATAGATTTTCCCATCGATAAAGTTAATTTCCGTCCGGCCCAGCATATCCTTCAATGCCTTCTCATCTTCCGGCTGGATATTTTCTCTTCTCATTTTCAGGCCTACCGCACGGTACATCGCACCAGTGTCGATATAGTCGACATGCAGTTTCGCTGCCGCTCTCTTCGCAATCGTGCTTTTCCCCGCGCCGCTCGGTCCGTCAATCGCGATGCGGATGATTTCTCCCTCAGGCAATGCTGTCACTTTCCAGTCCTCCTGTTCATTGTGTTCTGCACGGAGCTTGTCGATCTCCCTCGCAAAGGTTTCTACATCCGTAAACTGTCTGTACACGGACGCAAAGCGAATATAGGCAACCTGATCAACCGCTCTCAGCTCATCCATGACAAGTTCTCCGATTTTTTCACTCGGAACTTCCTTATCCATACGGCTGCTGAGATTCCGCTCAATCCGGCTGACCATTTCTTCAATCTGTTTCATGGAAACCGGACGTTTTTCCGTCGCCTTGACGATACCGCCGATCACCTTGCTGCGGTTGAACGCTTCCCTGCGCCCATCTTTTTTTACGACCATCAGCGTGGATTCTTCGACCTTTTCATAGGTTGTGAATCGTCTTCCGCAATGATCACAGATCCTGCGCCTTCTGATCGCATGACCGTCATCCGTCTGCCGGGAATCAATGACTCTGGTTCCGCCATGATCACAAAATGGGCATTTCATATTTACTCCGCCTTTCTCTGCTGTTTCCTGTTACATTCAAAACACATTCACTCATTTTACTATAGTATACTGCATTTTACCACTGTGTTTTCCATGTGTTTATAGTGATTTTATATTCTCCGTTCTTATTACTGCCGGCTTTCCGCTGCTTCAGCGCCGAAAACATAAAGAACTGCCGCTCCGGGATGTAAATCTTATTCCCGGGGCGGCAGCCCGTATACTCATTTCTTCAGTTTTCCGCTTCCGGCCGGTCATTTCCCGAGCAGATCACTCTTACTTGGAAGAGGACTTGCTGGACTTACTGGAGGAAGACTTGCTGGATTTACTGCTGGAGGAAGAGGAGCTCTTAGAAGATGTGGACTTCTTGGAAGAGGACTCTGTCTGCGGCTTGCCCCACTTCTCAACCTTCTTCAGAACCTTGGTCAGGAGCATGCTCTCTCTGAAGCCGTTGTCCTCAGCATACTGCTCAATCGTCTCGTTATACTGCTTCTTGAAGGTCTTCTCTGTGAATCCGGCATTCTTCAGCATTTTCTTCAGCTGATTGTTATACTGCTTGTCAGTCAGCTTGATGTTTTCCTTATCCGCAATGCTGTAAATGACCAGTTTTGCCTTGACGGTGGATTTTGCCTGTGTGGTGATGTCCTTCTCCGTCATGCCCTGAGCCTTCAGGAGCTTCTTCTTGGTCATGTTGTACTGCTTTGCAGCCTTGGTGTAATTATCATCAAGCTTCTGCTTCTCATACTTCAGCTGACGCTTCGGGTACTTCTTAACCTTGGAGCTGGAGAGGATCTGCTGCCAGAGTGTGCTCTGAACGGTGCTCTCGTTCTGCTGCTCCTTGCTTGCCAGCAGCTGTTTCTTGATAGAAGCCTCATAGGCCTTCTTGGTCTTATAGTTGGTGTACTTCTTTACAAAAGCTGTATTGTAAGTCGGTGTCTCGGTGACTTTCTTGGAGTTGATCGTAACCGTGAAGACAACTTTCTTATTTCTCAGCTTCTTGGTGCTGTAATTCTTCGGGAATGTCAGGTGCAGTTTTACCTTGCTGCCGACTTTCTCGCCGATCAGTCCACTCTCAAATCCGTCAATCATTGTGCCGGAACCGATCTTCAGTGTGTAGTCACTTGCGGATCCGCCGCTGAATGTCTTTCCGTTGATCTTACCTACGTAATCGATGCTTACCGTATCGCCCTTCTTGACAGTGCCCGTCTTTACTGTCTTGGTCGTGGCCTTTGCCTGAACATTGGACTTGATCTGTGCCTTGATTTCTTTCTGCGTTACAGTCGCCTTGGTCTTGGTATAAGTCAGCCCCTTATACTTTCCGACCTTAATGTACTTGTCATAATTCAGATGCTGATAGTTAGACGCAGAAAAATAACCGCTCTTGATCAGGCATCCGAAGATCACTGCCAGTGCAGCGATAATGACCAGAACGATAATTACAATTTTTTTCTTTTTGGTCATGATACTATTACTCCTTAAATTTACAAATGATCATTCCATGCGCACTGGATGAATACGCATCCCACGCGTGCACACATCTTTGCATATTCTATCATCAATACAGGCCTAATTCAAACCTCTTCCCTGTATTTCACAGAAATTCCACAGATATCGCAGAAATCTATGAACACATCACATGATCAAGGCAGCCGGATCTGCCCCTTCAGATTTATTTTCACCCGCTCCAATTCTTTCCTGCAATTCAAATATGTACTGTATATTTGCCTTTCTATCAAAATACATGTTCAAGATTAAAATCTTCACAAATCCAACACATTTCTCATGGCTGTTTCAGTGTATAATGATGGTGTCAAGTGGTGAGTAATCATTGCTTGAACGTTCTTTCTTAATAATAAATATCGCAACCGGCAGATCCCCCTCTGGGGGATTTGTCGGTTTTTGGATATTCCCGCCAGGTCTTCCTTTTCAATACAAACGAGGCAGATGATCTGTGACGTTTTATCATTTGCTGAGTTCCGGAAAACTTAATGCCGGCCGCCGGCTGAACTTTACTCATTAAGCCCTGCTGGCTGAACTTCGTTCATCGAGTCTCTCCGCCCGAACTTCGCTCACTGTGTCCCATCGGCTGAGGCAGGAGAACAAGACAGGTCAGCAAGACATGCTGATAGTACGTGTATACTATATACACTGGCAGCCTTAATTCCAGCTGCCTGAAGCACAACACCTGAGGCACAACACCTGAGGCGCAACACCTGAGGCGCAACACCTGAAGTTACTCCCGTCTGAGACACAATGGTTAAGATGGACCAGCACTTCTTGTATACTATATACACTGAGAACAGCACACATGCGCCAGGGGCCTCTTCTTCATAGACTTGTAACAATATTATCCCATTAAATGATCCCAAATACGGTCTGTCTTTTTTTCATCACAGAGAAACGGAAATTATCCAAAAATCCATTGGAAAGATTACTGTAAAACAAGTTAATGTGCCAAAGGGGAAAAAAAATTTTTGTACAATGGGATTGATAATCATTTTTTCTACTAAATATTGTATCGTATTAAACACACTTTTTCCCGCCCATTGATCAAAATAATAATTATAGGAGGAATGGAATAATTATTCTCTGCTTTCTTTGTTAAAGAGGCAGGGAATTACAGCATCTGTTTAAATAGCTGAATATTCACTAAACACAATAGACAAAACTGGTATAAAATACGGCACTTGTCAGCCAATCTGCCTATAAAGGCAATAGGTATTTGGTAGAAATCCCCGATTTCTTTTAATCTTACATAAATAATACTGCATACTTGGTACGACACGCAGTTCTGACCAGATTCTACAAAAAGAACAGCTTACCTGTGTATATTATTACCCATGTCGCCTGTATAAACGATGAATATCAAAAAAGCCCAGATACTGAATACCAGGACAGGGGAGATGAATACTGTAAATAGAAAAGTCCCCGGACCTGTCCAGCATTTAAAGTCCCCGGACCTTCCCGCATTTAACTTGCGGGAAGGTCCGGGGATTTCGTATTTCAACCGGTCTTTAATTCCATTCTGCCTGATCGCAGAACACGATAATATTATCGCGGACTTCGATGTATCCGTTTTTAATATCGGCTGTCTTAACTTTTGAGCCGTCTTCGCGGATCTTCAGGGATCCGTTTTCGGCCAGAAGTTTGC
>JBJFHK010000158.1:0-2010 GCA_051893535.1 Eubacterium sp.
AACATGCTGAGCTGCTGCGGCTGCTTCTCCTGCTGTTTCCGCTCTTCTTCGGTGAGAGACTCCGGCTGGGTATGGCCGGCGGTGATGGTCAGCCTGCGGATGGTCAGGTCTGGGTCCACAATCCGGTCGAACAGCGCCAGCGTTTCCGGGATGATGCGGTTTCCGGAGGAGGTCTGCTCGTGGAAGGAGGCGGTTCCGTGGGCGTGGCGGGGTACCCGGCGCCCGTAGCCGTCAACGACCACCGGGCCGCGGTAATCCTTTCCTTTTATGGTATGCTGCAGGTTTTCAATGTCGTAGCCGACAGTCAGCACGATTTGATCGGCGGTCAGCTGCGAGTCCACCAGGTCCAGCACCAGACTTTCCGTCATTTCCTGCAGGACAATCCGGGCTTCATCGTATTTATAGGGACGGGTCAGCACCTGCCCGGAGCCCAGGCTGCTGGATTTCGGCCGGTAGGAGTGAATCTGGTCAATCGTGCAGGGTTCCCAGCCCCAGGCGTGGTCGATCAGAAGCTCCGCGTTTACGCCGAACATGCGGTAGAGGAGGTCCTCGTTATAGAAATCGGAAGGCCTTCCCAGGGAGCAGCGGGCGATGTCCCCCATGGTGTAAATTCCGCGGGAAGCGAGCTTCTTTTCCGTCCGACGCCCGATCCGCCAGAAATCCCGCAGAGGCCGGTGGTTCCAGAGCTCCCGGCGGAAGGAGTATTCATCCAGCTCCGCAATCCGCACGCCGTCCGCGTCCGCCTCCTTATGCTTGGCGACGATGTCCATGGCGATCTTGCAGAGGTAGAGATTGCTGCCGATGCCGGCTGTAGCTGTGATGCCGGTTTCATGCAGGACCTCACGGATCAGGTGCATGGCCAGTTCGTGCGCGGTCATCTTATAGGTATTCAGATATCCCGTCGCGTCGATAAATACCTCATCGATGGAATAGACATGAATGTCCTCCGGCGCGATGTGACGCAGATAAATCTGGTAAATGTCCGTACTTACCTTTATATATGCGGCCATGCGCGGGGGAGCCGTAATATAGGTAAGTTTCCAGTCGGGATGCGCCGCAAGTTCGTCTGCGTCTGAGGATTCTCCCGTGAAGCGGCCTCCGGGAATGCGGGAAGCACGCATGGCATTGATTTCCCTGACCCTTGCGACGACTTCGAACAGGCGTGCGCGTCCGGAAATTCCCAGGGCCTTCAGCGACGGCGACACCGCCAGGCAGATGGTCTTATCCGTCCGGGAAGAATCCGCCACCACCAGGTTGGTGCGCAGAGGGTCCAGACGCCGCGCCGCGCATTCCACCGAGGCGTAGAAAGACTTTAAATCGATCGCAATGTAAGCACGTTCCTTCGGCATCTTTCCCTCCTCTCTTGACACGAACATATGTTTGATGCTATTATAGCAGAAACAGCGCAGCGTGTACAGAAGATTTTTCTTTTCTCCGGAGGGAAATGATGAAGCAGGTGAATATGTTTGAAAACAGAAGAAGGGAGGAACCGCTGGCGGCCAGGCTCCGCCCGCAGACCCTGGATGAGTATGCCGGACAGAAGCATCTGGTCGGAAAGGGGAAGATTCTCCGCCGCATGATTGAGCATGACCAGATCAGTTCCATGATTTTCTGGGGCCCGCCGGGAGTCGGCAAAACAACCCTGGCAAGGATCATCGCCCGTCAGACCCGCGCGGAGTTTCTGAACTTTTCCGCAGTGACGAGCGGGATCCGGGAGATCCGCCAGGTTATGAAAGAAGCCGAGCAGAATCAGGCTTTCGGCGGCCGGACCATCGTGTTCGTTGATGAGATTCACCGTTTTAACAAGGCTCAGCAGGACGCTTTTCTGCCCTTCGTAGAGCGAGGAACAATCACCCTGATCGGCGCGACGACCGAAAATCCGTCCTTTGAAGTGAACGGAGCGCTTCTTTCCCGCTGCCGGGTGTTTATGCTGAAACCCCTGACAAAAGCTGATGTGAAAGAGGTTCTCCGCCGCGCCCTGTACGATCCGCGCGGCTTCGGGACGGATGC
>JBJFHK010000159.1:0-2006 GCA_051893535.1 Eubacterium sp.
GACGTCTGACGATGCGTGAAGCAGATATCCTGGACTATTACATGCGTTCACAGAAAGGCGTAACCAAAGTCAGTGTATCTGACCGGACCGGAGACGCAACCATTCATTTCGTCTCCGAACGGCAGGTCATTATCCGCGCACTTGCGCGGCTTTCTTTTTCGGTGTCGATGAATACCACGCAGAAGTACTCCCGGAGGACAAAGCAAAACTGATCAGGAAAGAACGGGAAGCCGGCCACATCCGCGCTTCTGCATAACACATCCACACTGCTGATCGGCATCCGCAGCATGCGTCCGCTGATCCCGACAGAAGCACTGCAGGAATAATAAAAACAGAAAGAATCTGCCCGGCTGCGTTCTGCCAACGATAAAAGCAGACACCGCACAGACAGATCGAAAACAAGCTAAAAAAGGACCACCCCGGCGGGATGGTCCACTTTTCATCTATGAAAGGCTGCCTTACAGCACTTTCTTCATTCATTTTATTCAATTACCGGTTCATGCATCTGACTAGTCCAGTTCAGAAACATCTACACCGCTCTTTCTGATCTTCTGAACTTCATCAAATACTGTGGCAACCTCTTCATCGGCTCCGCCTGTGGCAAGGCTGACGATGATGATGACAAGCAGGCTGACAATAAATGCCGGCAGCAGCTCGTAGATTCCAAAGATTCCACCGAGTCTTGCGATACCGAACTTCCAGATGAAGATCATCGCTCCTCCGGAAAGTACACCGGCGATTGCGCCCTTGACGTTTGTCTTTCTCCAGAACAGGCAGCAGAGCATCAGCGGTCCGAAGGATGCGCCGAATCCGCCCCATGCGAAGGATACGATACGGAATACGGAACTGTTCGGATTCCATGCAAAGATGCATCCCAGAATGGTAATGCAGATTACAGTAACTCTTGCAATGGCAATACCCTTTTTATGCGGCATATCCTTGATGAAGAAATGGTGAATCAGGTTCTCCGATACACTGGAAGATGCAGCCAGCATCTGTCCGCTTGCCGTGGACATGGTTGCGGCCAGAATTCCGGAAAGAATCAGGCCTCCGATAATGGCAAAGACCGGGTTGATCTTGCTGATCTGATCGGCAATGTAAATGACGATTCTTTCTGCATCGAAACCTGCCTTGGACAGCAGATCGAAATGCTTTGCTACGGAATAACCCAGAACTCCGATCAGAACCGCGCATCCCATGGAGATGACAACCCATGTACTTGCGATACGGCGGGAAACCTTGATTTTCTTATCATCCTTGATCGCCATGAAACGGAGCAGAATATGCGGCATTCCGCAGTAGCCCAGGCCCCAGGCGAAGTTGGAAGCAATCGTCAGCGGGGAATAGGATCCGTCCGGAGCATTCAGTTTGAAATATCCCGGAACCGCGCTGCTGGCCGCTCCGATGGCATTGTCCCAGCCGTTTGCCGTGCTGATGCAGAACCAGACGACAACGATCAGCGCAATAGTCATGATGATGGACTGTACAAAGTCCGTAAATGAGGAAGCAAGGAAGCCTCCGAGTACGGTATAGGTGGCGATTACCAGTGCACCGATGATCATAACGGTATGATAATTTACACCAAACAGTGTATTAAACAGCTTTCCTACAGAAGCAAATCCGGATGCAACGTATGGAATGAAGAAGATAACGATGATGACCGCGCTGATTGCCAGCAGGACACCTTTTTTCTCCTTAAATCTGTTGGAAAAGAAATCCGGAATGGTATTCGCATCAATATGCTCGGAATAAATTCTGAGCGGTTTTGCAACGATCAGCCAGTTCAGATATGTACCGACTGCCAGGCCGGCTGCCGTCCAGAAGGCTTCGGCGAAAGTACCGTTTCCTCCGATCAGTCCGAACAGTGCAACACCAGGCAGGCCCATCAGAAGCCAGCTGCTCATATCGGACGCCTCAGCACTCATCGCCGTAACCAGCGGTCCGAGCTGACGTCCTCCTAAATAATAAACATCTGTTGATTTGTTTTTCTTGGATACATGTACGCC
>JBJFHK010000160.1:0-10719 GCA_051893535.1 Eubacterium sp.
TGAAGGCACCAATCTTAAGGAATGTAAGAAATAAAGTTTTGAGAGATTTCATTTTTGTTCATCCTTCGCGTCCGGGCGTTCCATATATACCTTGACGCGTCCGTCGGGCTGCATGTCCGAATGGACGATTTCGGTTTCATCATCCAAAGTCAGAAACGGGTACATCATAAAAATACCTCCCTGTGTGGCAGAAATAGTTCTTGCCGTATAATTCTACTATAGCACAGTTTCATAGCTGTGCGGCGAGGGAAGTAAACCGCTAGGTTAACTGTAGTCAAAGAATACGCAAACGATGCAGATGTGACGACAAAATGTCGGAAAAGTCCATTGCACTTGCGTGGTTAAACGGTTAATATGATAGTATCTATTTTGGACGAAAGAAAGGAGGAAGCAGTGCTATGACGACGATTAAAGAGATTGCGAAGGCCTGTGGCGTATCGGTCGCGACTGTTTCCTACATACTGAACGGCAAGGGAAAGGCGAGCGCTAAGACGACGGAGCTCGTCCTGAAGACGGCAAAGGAAATGCATTATACGCCGAACGTGGCGGCGCGGCAGCTGAAGACCAGGAAGACGAAAAATATCGGTGTTATCGTCGAGGATATGACGATCTTCAGTATTCCGGATGTTGTTGATGGAATTACAGATTACTGCGAGCGTATGGATTACCAGATCCTTCTTATCAATCTGCGCCTTTTCAAGAAGTACAATGATACCTACTATTATGAGGATTGGTATTTTGAAAAGCTTCGTGAGAATATCCGAAAGCTTCTCAATATGCAGGTCGCAGGTATTATTTATGTCGCGGCGCATGAGCGAATCCTGAAATGTCTTCCCGAGGATATTCCTGTGCCAACTGTTATGGCCTACGGCTACACGCAGAGCAAAAAGATTCCGTCTGTCGTTGTCGATGATGTGAGTGGTGCATTTTCCGTGATGGAAACACTGATCAAGCATGGCCATACGCGAATCGGTGTGATTACAGGCAAGCCGGATTCGCTCCACGCGCAGGCACGTCTCATGGGACTTCAGAAGGCTCTGTACCAGTATCACGTTCCATTCCTGCCACAGCTCGTTGTGAATGGCGATTGGGAGAGAGAGTCTGGTTACGCACACACGGACGAGCTTTTGAAGGAGCATGTGACGGCGATCTTCTGTATGAACGATCTCATGGCGGGCGGAGTCTACGACCGGTTGGATGAGCTTCATATTGAGGTTGGGAAGGATATATCGGTTGCCGGCTACGATGACCGTCAGCTGTCCTCATATTACAAGCCTCCGCTCACAACTGTGCGTCTGCCGCTTCATGATATCGGCTACAAAGCGAGTGAAGTTGTACTTGGCATGGTGAATGGCGAAATCGAGCTGGGGCAGGAACCTGTAGTATGCTCTGTACCGTGTGACCTGGTCGAACGGGAGTCCATCGCGAATATTCATGGGGCTAGTGCAGAAAATGAAAGACAGGGCCGTACAGAAGCTTACGGAAATGTGTTGCCTGCCCTAAAAAATGAAAAAGAATCGGGAAGTGCAGAAGTGGCGGAAGGGAAAGGTACGGGATCTGTGCCTGAAGGAATTCTCCCGGATGAAGATATGAAGATCGTACAGGACGAAATTCCGAAGGAGGATTTGAAGATACGGGAAACAAAATAAGAATAAGGTTTGAAACAGGAAGATTACGCATTTCAGCTGCCCGGCGCATGCCGGACAGCCTTTTTTATGATATAAATTTGATTTGTGAAACATGCACAAAGTTAACCGTTTAAATTTGTTGGTGGATCGTTTAAAAAAGGATTGATATCGGCGGAACTTGGATATAATATAGTATCAACAAACAAAGTTAAACGATTCAATCACGCGCGTACTTTCAAGAATCGTTTGACAAGCGAATAAACGTTTCACTACTGGCCATGGCAATCCACAGGAATGGATTAAAGTGAAAATGTTTAGAAGCACACAGGGAGACAGTAACAGAGGAATAGGAGGATATTATGAGAAAAAAACTGGTAGCCCTGCTGATGTCAGCAGCGATGGCGGTCGGTATGCTGTCCGGCTGCGGATCATCTTCATCAACAAAGAGCGAAACTGGGTCTGTTGTATCCGGCGATGATGCCGGTGGACAGACAACCATGAGTGTCGATGGTGATTATACAACGCTGACGGTCTGGACATTCATTGAGCTCCATCAGGAATTCTATACAACGATGGCAAAGAAGTGGAATGAAGAACACCCGGATGAGAAAGTCAAGCTTGTTCTGTCCAACATGCAGTATGACGATATGCACAACAAGCTGTCACTGGCACTTGAGTCGGGCAAGGGAGCACCGGATATCGCAGATATTGAGCTTGGCAAGTTCCCGTCATTTACATCTGACAAGGACATCAAGCTTCGCGATCTGACAGATGTCATTGAGCCGTACAAGGACAATGTCGTTCAGTCGAGACTTGATATCTACTCCAAGAATGGCAAGTATTACGGACTTCCGACACATGTCGGCACAACAGTTGCCTTCTACAACACAGAGCTTCTTCAGAAGGCAGGAATCGATTATACGACAATCAAGACCTGGGATGATTTCAAAGAGGCAGGCATCAAGTATCACAATGCAACCGGTAAGGAATTCGCAACTGCTGAGACAACGGCAATGTGGATGGTCAACCTGATGCTCGCACAGAAGGGTGGCGATTACGTTGACGCTGACGGCAAGGTTGATGTGAACAATGATAAGGTTGTAGAAGTCCTTAAATATATCAAGGATATGCAGGATGCAGGCGCTCTCGGAGTTGTTCCTGGCGGTCAGCCGGATAACGAGGAAGCATATCCATATTACAACGACGGTACATATGCAGTTCAGATCATGCCGTTCTGGCAGACATCCCGCTTTACGTCTTATATGACAGACCTGAAGGGGAAGATCGCAATCGCTCCGGTTCCGAAGTTCGGTGATGATGACGCGACATGGACAATCGGTGGCGGCGGTACGGGTACAGCGGTTATTGCAAGCAGCCCGCATGCAGATCTCGCAGCTAAGGTCATGGCATTCATTAAGCTGTCTCCGGAAGCCAATAAGGAGGTTTGGAATGTCCTTGGCTTTGATCCGGTTAATACATCTGTCTGGACTGATACAAGCCTGACACAGAATCCGGATAACAAGTTTGTCCAGTTCTTCAACACGAAGCCGTTTGATGCACTCCTTCAGATGCAGGACAGCATCGGCTCTCTGAAGAGCCTTTCGGAAGCATCAGCTCCTTCGATTAACAATATCTTCTGCACACAGGTTCTTACGAACATCTTTGAGAATGGCGCGGATGTCAAGTCGGAACTCGACGACGCGCAGCAGCAGCTTGAAAACGAACTTGACAGTTGATATGTGTCCGTAAAATCGGACAGCAACACATTTCGTACCATGAGCGCGCTCCGCGATTGGCGGTGCGCGCTCATAGTGTCTGATGGAGAGAAAATATATGATCAAGAAAGTGTTCTATTCCAAGAAGGCGGCACCGTACGTATTTATTCTTCCATTTGTTCTGACGGTTATTTTGTTCTGGATCGGACCGATCGTTAATGGTGTTCTGCTCAGCTTCCAGAATGTGCTTCAGGATGAGTGGACAGGTCTTCACAATTATAAGCGGCTGTTTACGGATGCCATTTTTTATAAGGCCGTTCTGAACAGCGTAAAATACATGATCGGGACGTTGATTCTTCTTATTCCGTTCCCGCTTCTTTTTGCGACACTTCTCAATTCAAAGCTGATGAAGCATCCGAACGTCTACAAGTCAATTTATTTTATTCCGGCTCTGACATCAGTCGTTGTTGCAGGTACCGTTTTCCGTCTTATGTTTGGCGAGTCGGATCAGGCACTGATGAACCAGGTTATCGGACTGTTTGGTCATGCGCCAATTAAGTGGCTCCGCCGCGGAGACACAGCGTATTTTGCACTTCTCTTGCTGTGCTGCTGGAGGTGGACTGGCGTCAATATCATGTATTTCCTTGCAGGCATTCAAGCGATTCCGACGGACCTCTATGAGGCGGCCGAGATCGACGGCGCAAATAAGTGGCAGCAGTTCAAATCCATTACGGTTCCACTCGTCAAGCCGACGACAGTATATGTTCTTACGATCAGTATTTATGCAGGCCTGTCTATGTTCCTTGAGAGCTTCATGCTGTGGAAGGGCAATAACTCACCGAATAATATCGGACTTACAATCGTCGGATATTTGTACCGTCAGGGTATCGAAAAGAGAAATCTGGGATACGCATGTGCGGTTGGTCTGGTTCTTCTGATTATGGTCATGATTGTTAACCTGATCCAGCTGAAGCTGACCGGAACATTTGATAAGGAGGATGAGTGATATGGCACGTACCGCTACTATAAAGGCAGGAAGCAGAACAAAGCATGATATCGGCGGCACCATCGGACTGATCGTGCTTTTTACGATTCTTGCGATACTGATCATCATCCCGATCTATGCGCTTTTTATTGCAAGTTTTAAACCGGGCGAACAGCTCCTTCAGTATGGTCTGAATCTGACGCTGAATTTCAAGGAGTGGAGCCTTTCCAACTACAAGCTTCTGTTTTTTGGACATCATGATTATTGGATCTGGTTCCGGAACAGTATGGTCCTGACTGTTATCACAGTTGTTGCGACTTTGTTTGTAAGTGCGTTTGTCGCATATGGCTTTGCGGCTTATGATTTCAAGTTCAAGAATGCCCTGTTCGTTCTGGTTCTTGCAATTATGTCTGTTCCGTTCGAAGTTATCATGCTTCCGCTCTACAAGCAGATGACAGATTGGGGCATGATGGATAATTACGCAGCGATCGTACTTCCATTTATGGCAAATGCATCGACGATTTTCTTCTTCCGCCAGTATCTGTTGGGTATGCCAAAGTCTCTGATTGAGGCGGGAAGAATTGATGGCGCAACAGAATACGGAATTTTCTTCAAGCTGATCATTCCGATCATGAAGCCGGCATTTGCGGCGATGGCCATTCTGAACGGTATGAATGCATGGAATAACTACATGTGGCCGCTGCTTGTCATTCGTTCTTCGGATAAATACACACTGACGCTCGGTCTCAATACGCTGATTAATCCGTATGGTGATAACTACAGCCTTCTGATTTCCGGCGCGTTCTTCTCTATCATCCCGATTCTCATTTTGTACATCGCCTTCCAGAAATACTTTATTGAAGGTATGACAGCGGGAGCAGTGAAGGAGTAAAACGATGAATGAGCGAATCTTTATCGCGCAGCGCGCGGATCCGTTTGTGACGCGGGCAGAAGATGGAACGTATTATTTTACGGCCTCTGTTCCGGCATATGACGGAATTATCCTGCGAAATGCAAAAACCCTTGAAGGTCTGCGAAATGCACCTGAGAAGGAGATCTGGCACAGGCATGCAAGCGGTCCGATGAGTGTTCACATCTGGGCCCCTGAATTACACAAGACGTTTGGCAAGTGGCATATATATTTTGCCGGCGGAGATATTGATGATATCTGGAGGATCCGGCCATATGTGTTGGAGTGCACGGGAGAGGATCCGGTCCATGATCCATGGGTTGAGCTTGGACAGATGCAGGCTGCGGAAGGAGATGAGTTTTCATTTACCCAGTTTTCTCTGGATGCCACGGTGTTCCGTCACAGAGGGGAATGGTATTATGTCTGGGCGGAAAAGGTCGGTAGCGGGAAACAGATTTCGAATTTGTATATCGCAAAGATGGAATCAGCAAATCGCCTGAAGACCGTACAGGAATTGATCACAACGCCGGATTACGGATGGGAGCGCCACGGTTTTTGGGTAAATGAGGGACCTGCCGTTATTAAGCACGCAGGAAAGATTTATTTGACATATTCGGCGAGCGACACGGGACCGGCCTATTGTATGGGTATGCTGACCGCTTTGGAGGACAGTGACCTACTTGATCCGGCGAGCTGGCAGAAATCGAAAAGTCCGGTTCTTGCTTCAGATGAGAGACTCGGAATTTACGGGCCGGGACATAATTCATTTACAACGGATGAGGACGGAAATCCGGTCATGGTGTTTCATGCGAGAACTGAAAAGGAGATTACAGGAGATCCACTCTATAATCCAAACCGGCACGCAATGCTTATGCCAGTGATATGGGATGAGAATGGGGCACCAGAGTTCCGTTTTCAGTAACATAGAGGAATACAGTGCGTCATGGCAGGTGAAAATCTGGCAGAGAAAAGGAAGCACTGAGATTATACACAGATATATAAATAAAGGAGACTAGTTATGGAAACTAAAAGAGGCAGCCTGAAGATGGTCCTCGACAGGGATTACCGTGTCGCGGATGTGGATGAGAGGATTTTCGGATCCTTTATTGAGCATCTGGGAAGAGCCGTGTACGACGGCATCTATCAGCCGGGTCATCCGCTCTCTGATGAGATGGGATTCCGGAAGGACGTGATCGATCTGGTCAGAGAGCTGAAGGTTCCGATCGTCCGGTATCCGGGCGGCAACTTTGTTTCGAATTTCTTCTGGGAGGATTCGGTTGGTCCGAAGGACAAGCGTCCGGAGCGTCTGGAGCTTGCATGGAAGAGCACGGAATCGAATCAGGTTGGTATCAATGAATTCAGCAAATGGGCAAAGAAGGCTGATTCAAGTGTGATGATGGCTGTGAATCTCGGGACACGCGGCATTGCGGATGCGTGCAACCTTCTTGAGTATTGTAATCATCCGTCAGGCACGAAGTACTCAGATCTTCGAATCGCACACGGCGACAAGGATCCGTATAATATCAAGGTCTGGTGCCTTGGAAATGAGATGGATGGTCCGTGGCAGCTCGGCGGCAAGACGATGGAGGAGTATGGCCGTCTCGCTGAGGAGACTGCGAAGGCGATGAAGCTGATTGATCCGACTATCGAGCTTGTCTCCTGCGGAAGCTCCTCGATCGAGATGCCGACGTTCCCGCAGTGGGAGGCGACGACACTTGAGAGAACCTATGACTATGTTGATTATGTGTCACTCCATTCGTACTATGGCAATCGCAGTGGTGATACAACCGATTATCTCGCCTGCTCGGACGACATGGACCGCTTCATCCGCACGGTTATCGCGACCTGCGATTTCGTGAAGGCAAAGAAGCGCGGAAAGAAGGACATCAACTTAAGCTTCGACGAGTGGAATGTCTGGTTCCACAGCAACGCGGCTGACGATGATATCACGAAGAATCACCCGTGGCAGCACCATCCGAGACTTCTTGAGGATGTTTACACCTTCGAGGACGCGCTCATGGTCGGCCTTCTGATGATCACGCTTCTGAAGCATGCAGACCGCGTGAAGATTGCCTGCCTTGCGCAGCTGGTCAATGTCATCGCACCGATCATGACCGATCCGAATGGCGGTGCTTCCTGGAAGCAGACAATTTTCTATCCGTTCATGCATGCGTCAACATTCGGACGCGGTGTTGTTCTGCAGCCGTCTGCGCATGTGACGGAGCATGCAACAAGCGGTCATGATGAGGTCACCGATGTCGTCTATGTTCCGGTCTACAACGAGGAAAATGAAGAGCTGACGCTCTTTGCAGTGAACCGTACGCTCGACAAGGACGTCGATATCATTGTTGATATCCGGAGCTTCGGTGATATGAAGCTCATTGAGCATATCGTCCTTGAAAATGACGACCTGAACGCCGTGAACAGCTCTGCAAAGGAGAATGTGAAGCCGTCCATCTCAAAGGACACAAAGGTTGAGGATGGAGCACTGACAGGTGTTCTTCACAAGGCTTCCTGGAATGTGATTCGCCTCGGAAAGAGATAAAACACTTATGTCTGTTGCCGCTGGTGTGCATGCTTATTGATCTGTGCACTGTGAACGGGACTTATACAGTAAAACAAGACGCGCCGTGGGATTTCCCGGCGCGCCAAATTTGTATTAAAGGAGATCATGATGGAAAAACTGAGAGCGCCGGAACTGAAACAGGTCCGTATCCGTGACGACTTCTGGTCGGAACGGGTCAGCCTTGTGCATGATACGATTATTCCGTATCAGTGGAAATGCATGAACGATCAGGTCCCGGATGCGGAGCCATCTCACTGTCTGGATAATTTTCGAATGGCGGCTGGTGAGAAGAAGGGTGAATTTTACGGTGCTGTCTTTCAGGACACGGACATCGCCAAATGGCTGGAGGCCGTGGGAGACACGCTCGCAGTTACGGATGATCCGGAGCTTGAAGCACGCGCCGATGCGGCAATTGATCTCATTTGCCGGGCGCAGCAGAAGGACGGGTATCTCGATACATATTTCATTGTTAAGGAGCCGGGGAAGCGCTGGACGAATCTGTGTGAGGGACATGAGCTTTACACGGCAGGTCATATGATGGAGGCGGCTGTCTCATATTATCAGGGAACGGAAAAGCGAAAGTTCCTCGATGCCGTGTCACGCCTCGCAGATCTTCTGTGCAGAACCTTTGGCCCGGAGGAAGGAAAAATACACGGCTATTCGGGTCATCCGGAGGTTGAAATCGGTTTAATCCGTCTTGCGGATGTGACGGGAGAGAAAAAATATCTGGATCTCGCAAAATATTTTGTGGACACACGCGGAACTGGTGAGAACTGGTTTCTTCAGGAAATGAAGCGCCCTGGGTTCCGTCATATTTTCCCGGAATTTGATCCCTATGACCCGGCATATTCGCAGTCAGACATTCCAGTGCGGGAACAGACGCGGGCGGAAGGACATGCCGTCCGCGCGATGTACCTCTACAGCGCAATGGCAGATCTCGCGGATGCATATCACGACGAGACACTCCTTGATGCCTGCCGGAGACTCTGGGACGATGCGACGTGCCGGCAGATGTATGTGACAGGAAGTATCGGCTCATCAGGAAAGCTCGAGCGGTTCACGACGGATTATGATCTTCCGAATGACTGCAATTACTCAGAGACGTGTGCGTCAGTCGGTCTTATGATGTTCGGTATCCGGATGGCGCGGATTACGAGGAATACAAAGTATGTGGATACAGTTGAGAGGGCACTCTATAACACAGTTCTTGCAGGTGTCGCTCTCGATGGAAAAAGCTTCTTCTATGTGAACCCGCTTGAGGTCTGGCCGGATGCCTGCCTTCCGCATACGTCGCGGGAGCATGTGAAGGCTGTGCGCCAGAAGTGGTTCGGAGTCGCATGTTGCCCGCCAAATGTTGCGCGGACACTTGCATCGCTCGGTCAGTACGCCGTGATGCTTGGTGATTCCGCTGTTTATGTGAATTTGTTCATCGGCGGGAGCATGGAAGTGGAAATTGGCGGACGATCTGTGACGATGACGTCGGAGTCGCAATTCCCGTATGAGGGACAGTATCGGATTTCATTTTCAGGCGTGCCGGAGGAAGGAATAACGCTCTATCTGCGAATCCCGGATTATGCAGAAGATGTACAGATCGCTGCAGGAAATCGGGAATGCATGTGTACTGTTAGAAACGGCTATGTGGAGATCCCTGTTTCATCCGATATGACCGTGGAAATGACATGCTCTCTTCCTGTGCGAATTCTTCGCGCGAACCCGAAGGTACGTGCCGACTGCGGGAAGGTCTGCCTGCAGAGAGGACCTCTTGTATACTGCCTCGAGGAAATCGACAATGGAAAGAACTTGTCGGAAATCTATCTTGATGCGGAAAAACCGGTGAAGGCTGTGAAATCAGATTTATTCGGAGGCTGCGTCGTTCTTGAGGCATCCGGCAGACGCATCCTGGAAGATGACTGGACTGATGGCGCGCTGTACGCGGAGCGAAAACCAGAATTTACTGATGTACCGCTCCGTGCTATTCCTTATTTTTGCTGGAGTAATCGGGGCGAGGGAGAGATGACTGTGTGGATGAAGGAAAAATGAATCTGTTGTAAAAAGGAATCAGGCTGGGAAAGAGTCTGTATGACCTGCAATTACACTTTGAGGAAGCTGGTGGTCACTGATGGGTTGACCAGTGACCACTTTGCGCTATGTATGATTTTGGTAGTTGTGCCAAGAATCAATTTTTCGATAGAGTTAGCAAAAATATGTAAGCTGATGGAAATATTGATACCACTTTTCAGTGACTTCTCTACTACGTGCCTCAATAATTCTCATCATGTTTCGTAATGCTATCGTTGGTATTTTTGAATTATTGTTTGCCAGAAGACATTTTCCGGATTTCGTGATCCATACTTTCGTAGCATTCGCGGTTGGTTTTCCCGGAGAAATATGAACGTGCACAGGCTCTAGCGGGATATTTTCATTTACCCAGAAATACACCCAATAGGAACCGATTTTAAAGACCTGAGGCATTTTCAAATCCTCCCTGCTGAGAAAACTGGATAATCAAATTGGCTGTCGATTCAATGACTTCCTGGAAACGAGCAATGTCTTCTTTAGAAAAGCCGTAAATATCTTCCCACTGGTAGCCAGGAAGCCAGCATGTTGCGTGATGAAAGCCATCCTTCGCGTCCGGGCGCTCCATATATACCTTGACTCGTCCGTCGGGCTGCATGTCCGAATGAACGATTTCGGTTTCATCATCCAAAGTCAGAAACGGGTACATCATAAAAATACCTCCCTGTGTGGCAGAAATAGTTCTTGCCGTATAATTCTACTATAGCACAGTTTCATAGCTGTGCGGCGCAGGAAATAAAGCACTAGATTAACGATGGATTTACGATGTAAACATATGGTACAGTGTTAACTTCCAGAGATTTTACAACTAAACAGCGATCAGATGTCAATTCCGTCTC
>JBJFHK010000161.1:0-10669 GCA_051893535.1 Eubacterium sp.
GTTCTTCTAATGTGCCTAGCCGGATTTGAACCGGCGACCTTCACATTCGGAGTGTTGGTTTTGCAACGCTGTATATATTGAAACAATGCGTTTTCTCTTACCCGGTAACACACCGGGTATCACATGGAATTATCTTCCAGTGTTTTCAAGTGTATCTTTATGCACATGGCGGCCTGTCATTTGTTCGGCTGCCAGCTTGATTACACTCTCGTCCGGATGCGTGTAGTGTGCAACCATCTCAATATCTGCATGCCCCATCAGATACTGGGCCGCACGAACATCTATGTTGTACTGCGTCATCAGTCTGGTGCAGTATGTGTGCCGGAGATTATATGGGACAAGCCCCTGGAATGGGAGAATTCCCACTAAGGCCTTATGATGCCTCATTTTGTGATCCTTCGCCTCATAGCATTCATCGATTTCCGTTGCTCCCATCTCCACGTTCATATCATACGAAAACTGCGCCCACAAACGCTTTCTGGATGTCTGAGAACGAGGTTTTCCGTTTCTGTTCGGCGCGATGATCTGGAAAGGTTCAGTATCGCGGATCCGTGCATACAGCTGATCCGGGACCGGAACAATTCGATCGGCATTCTTGGTTTTTGTTCCGCGGATATGCAGACAATGATAACCATCAACATCTACCAGATCTTTTCCCATGCATCCAGCTGCTTCGGCAGGCCGGCATCCACAGTACAGCATCAGCTCAAACAGTCTGTATTTATCCGTCCTGCAGAAGATCCGTTCCGCTGCATTCGATTCTGCTTCGGTCAATGCTCTGCGTTCTTCCCTATATCCCTGCGGCCTGATTAAACCGACGGCGGGCGAGCGAGGCAGCAGATCGTTTTCTACAGCGTGATTGAACAGAAAATTCATGATCTGGTATGCCTGGTTGATTTCGTACTGCGATTTCGACGATGCTGCATTAAGTACATTCTGGCAGTCCAGCGGCTTAATATCCTTCAAGCGCTGCTTCCCGATGTACTTCCCGATCAGATTTTTATAATGGTTTTTATAGTTGTACTTCGTACGCTTCTGCTGACGGACTTTATATGTCTCAATACACTCTTCCGCCCAATCATCTAGAAGCATGGATGACGACACGATCACCTCTCCCCTTTTCAGGGCATCCAGCTTTTCCTGAAGCTTTCTGATCAACTGCATCTCATCATCCGCATACACGGTGTACCTTTTTCCGTTAAAGGTGAATGTTTTCCGGTATTTGAACTTCTTAGGCATAAGGTCACCTCCTTTAATAAGGAAAAACACCGCATAGCTCCCAGATAAGCAAAATGCGGTGTTTCGCCAGCCATCTCAGAGACAGCCATCACACAGACTAAAAGCGCGCCGCCTGTGCTCTACTTAATGCTCTCTTGGGACACATCGTTAGAGAGGTGCAGAGAGTTTCGTCAAAAAGTCCGTCATTGGTCCGCAGACATAATGCCATGCGCTGACGGCTCTGTCAGCACGTATCTACACAAATTCTTGTGCGCAACACGTTCATCTCTATTATACCAGATACAGAAAGGGAAAACACTATCTTAAACTTTCCTATACTTCCCTGACCGGGATTCAACCGTTCGGAAATTCCGAACAGTTGCGGTACTGTTAGGTTACTCTAGGTTACTTAGGTGGCATAAGGTTACTCTGAGTTACTTCTCTGCAACAAATGATATAATAATTCTGTTTATTCTTTATTTTGTATTGACAAAGGCGTTACTTTATGCTATTATATACTTGTGATAAGGAAAGGAGGTGATACGATGAGCAGAAAAAAGAAAAGTGCCGATAGCGAAGAAAAGCTTAGAAAAATCATCCTCGCTACAGCGGCACTCAACTTGATCACTTCGATCATAACTCTTATCGCAGTGATCGTCAAGTTGATCTGAAAGCACGGAGGAGCCTTCCTCCTCCGTTCTGCTCATCGAAAACTATGTTAACACTGATCATCATCTTAAACTGCGTATCGATTGCACTGAACGCAACTGTGATTCTCATGCTTCTCAGGAGGTGGAAAAAGGATGCCGAACCGGACAAAAACAGCAACTCTGAACATCAGGATTAAGCCTGAACTGAAGGAGCTGATCGACAAACGCGCTGAGGAAGAAAGCCGCACCGTGACCAGCTACATCGAATGGCTTGTCAAAAAAGACGCTGCAGAACACAAGGACTAAAAACAGCCCCGGGCCGACATGGTCCGGGGCTGCTACATTACTTGATCTTCTTTCGCTCGCTTTCATTTTTCAACAACAGATTATTCATCACCTTTTTTGCGCCGATATGCAGGGATGGTGTTTTTCAAAAATATGCCCGCTAATCCGGAAATACCAACAACAGATCCGCTTATTGTACCTATTGCTGTACTGGAAAACTTCACAATCAACACGCCTGCAATTGTAACAGCAAGGCAGACAATAACTGCCGCGATAATACCCAGCAAACTATCTCGCGAATCTGTTTTAAGCATATTGTCTTCTTGTTTATGACGATGATGCATCTCTTCTTCTGCCATTTGAATAATTCGGTTTGCCGCATCCGGAGCCGCTTTGTTATACTGCTCTAATGTTTCTGGCGGAGGAAGCGGGCCATAAAACGCAGATCCAAGCTGCATTAATTCATTTGGACTTTCTCCTAAAGCTTCTTCTGAATATGGATCCGGATCATCGTTTATTTCTAAATCGTCATCGGGTTCTTCGCAGAAGTATTCATCGTCTCTCTGATTTTCCATATTCTTCGATTGCCTTTCGTATGTAACCGCCAACTTTAATCCAGTCTTTTTTCATATTCTCCAAATCACTGTTCACTGGCCTTCCTCTATACACATACGGCCCTGAAGCAATTTGGCAAAATCCTCTTTTAAAAGCCTTTTTGCTAAACATGACATTTGCTCCCTTTCAATCTCAAATTTAGTATACAGCTATATTACTGGATTATAAAGAATCTATGCTATTGTTTATTCAAGTATTTCTGCAGCGCCTTTACTGTCTCTTTTCCCATAATACCGTCAGCCTGAACACCAAGGTGTTTCTGCAGCGCCCTTATTGTATCCGGCCCCATGATTCCATCTTCAACAATCTTACCCGACTTGCTTCCATCTGCCTTAGGAACTGTTTTCTGTTTCTTTACTCCGGCAAATGCATTCCATGCGTTCTCATCGCCATAGAAGATATCCAGATCAAGCCACCCTGAAAATCCGCTCAGACTTCCATGAGAAGAGTATTGATAAATAGCAACATTACTGCCCCACGCACCGCACTTAGGTGCGCTGACAGCCTTGTAGCCGGTCTTGTTGTTGCTCGGATAAGCAGCCACCCACAAACCGTAATTCTTTGCGACACTGGACCAGTCATGGGCTTTTACTACAGCAAGGCTCATATAGATCATCGGCCTTACTCCAGTCATCTGATATACGGTATCAAGGAATTCCTTTGCCCACTTTACGCCCAGCTGCGCCGTGTCCTGCTCATAGTCCAAAACAGGAACGCCGTGGCCAAAATAATTCCGGCAGTTCTTCACAAACCACTGAGCTTCCGCTTTTCCGGAACTTGGTCCGTAACCTTTTTCTCTGGCAAAGTGGTAGAATCCCCACAGCTTGCCTGCTTTCTTCGCAGACTGAATCTGCTGGTCACAGCAAGAAGACACCAGTTTCGTTCCTCCGGTCGCCTTGGTAATTGCAAAGTCACATGGAACTTTAGACAGGTTAATCCCTTTCTGCCATCCCGAAATATCAATTCCGTTCAAACTCATTTTAAACCTCCGTTATTTCTCACTCTTATCACTGATTCCTTTTGTCGTCGGATCCACCAGCACGCCAATACCAACAAGGATATTCAGGATGATACCGACTGCCTGAATTATTCCATCCTGACTGATCGGAGCAACAACCCCACATACACCGAGAATCTGGTACACACACGTGATAATCGCGCTGATAATTGCTGCAATGAATGTCTTGTTTCTAAGTCTTGCTTTAATGTTCATCTTTCCCCTCCGTTATTCTTTTTCTAATTCGAATATGTCTGCCCGCAGTTCGTCACGTACAGTCTCCATCTCATCGATGTTATTGCCGTCGAGACTGTGATTGATCAGTGCGAGCATGCCGCGCTGAAAAACCCGGTCACTTCGATCCATCCTTCGGAATTCCTGCTCCGTTTCCTTGAGGCTCTCCTGAATCTCTGCAATTTCTCCTTCACAGGTGGTGATTCTTTTCTCATGGTCGTCAAGCTCCTTGATCCGTTTCTCCTTCGGCTTCCGCATCCAGGCAAAAAGAGCCACCAGAGCTCCGACGACAACGGCGATCTCTCCGATCATGTTGCACACGCTGTGAACGATAGCAATGACATCATCCGGTGTGAAAACAATCTGATGATGCATCATTTCGCATCACCTTCTTTGTTATGGCTCATCTACAACTCCTCATATTCGTCATGGGCGAAGTTTATCTCGCCCATGACATTCAATTATCTATGCCTCTTCTGTCTTTGTCTTTACAGCAAAACCGTCATCTCCGACGACGTAGCCATCTGCTGCGAGCATAGAATCTACATCATCCTGAAACTGTTTATACAGGCTGAATTTGAAGATTTTGTTGTAATTCATTTTTCCTGCTTCAATTCTCATCGTAATGTAAAGTGCCATATTCTATTCCTTTCTGCTACTTCGTAGCTGTGCTATTTGCATCAGCCACCGATGTGCTGGCTGATGTGTTCGTACTTTCAGATGTGCTTACTGACTCCTCAGATGCACTTGCTGATTCTGATGTATTTGTGGAAGTATCTGTATTGTCTGTTCCGGCAACCATCGTCAAAAAATCAATAGCGCTCAGCGCCGCATCCAGCTTTTCCTGGATCTGTTTTGCCTGTTCTCTTGGAATATAAGTCTTACGCATTAGAGCACCCCCAGTCCGACTGCGCTGACAGAAATCTGGCCTGTAGCATCTCCGGCCAACACTATTACCTTCGCCGCTACTGCCCAGCTGCTTGCCGTTTTACTATTATTAGTAAAGATATGATCCTCTCCCAAACTGCAGGCTTCCCAGGCCGGACTCGCATCATTCGCATTGTTGCAGACATACACATTAACATGCGCACCGCTGTCGATGACAGAGTCAAGGAACACACTCGCAGTCTTCGGCATTGTATTCCCCCTGTCCAAAGGTATTGTTGTAAACTCCAAAGTATCTCCGATAGACACTCTGACAACTGTGCTCTGTGTCGGTGTACCTGATCCGGCGTCTGTAGTGATAATGCCGATATACTTTACCGTACCCTCTGTCTGTCCGGTGATATGGATTCTGAACCTGCTCCCCACATCCGCAGAAGCGACCTTTTCGATGTCAGTCCACGCGCTAGATGTCGCATTGTACTTTTCCAAAGTGGAGAATGTCTTCGCATTTGTAGTGAGCGCTTCATCATCTGCGATCTTCGCTACAATGGTCTGATCTTCGCCCTCCGGATCTGCACCTGCCGTAAACTCTACATAAAAGTCGGTCGAGCGTCTGATGCCGTTTGTCAAATTCGTGATGGTTGGCGCCGCAGCGCTGGAATTCGTTTTTGTGAAAGTGTACGTCGCCGTGCTGGACGCATTGTTGACGTCTGTCACGGTCACTGTGATCGTGTGCTTCGCCTTGCTCAATGACCCCCAGTATTTGCTGAGATCAAGAGTATGCGAAGCAGTACCCGTTCCGGAGAATGTTTCTTTCTCAGTTCCGTCGATTTTTATACTCCCGTCAAACTTGTCGCCTTCACTATCAGTTGCAGTAATGGAAATAGAGAAGGCAGATTTACAATCTCCGTAATCCTGACTCTGCGGGGCGGTAATACTAGGGGCAGTATTCAGTACGCGGAGGGCGGGCCGCCACCCGTAGTCACCGTCATAATAGTTGCAGGAATTGTTATTCCAGGAGCGCGCGCCGTTATAGCCACGGAGCGGCCTATAGTCAGAACCGTTTGAAGTTTTCGTCTCAGCGCACCAACTGTAACATCCAGCCCAATTCCAGAACGCTCCGTGTGTGGACGTAAAATTGGCAGCTTTAGAGCTATTGTTAAGATCGTCCGAGGTCGGAGTTGGAAGGCCGGAATAGCTGCCGAGGTTGCCAATGATCTGATCCCACTGGTTAGTCGTATCACTCGAAGATTCGCCGCCTGTCATCATGAATAATTCATACTTCTGGCCGTCAATGGTGATTGTTTTCCCCGCTCCCATCTTTCCACAGTAACCAACGTTGTTAAGCTGATTCCAGGTAATGTTGCCAGCAATGTTCCGGTCGCAGATCAATACCTTACTAGATCCTATGTTCACTTCTCTCCAATAGAGTCGATATGCTTCGTCTGAGTCTGTGTCTTTAATCGCAAGAGTACTTGCGTAAGAATAGGCATCAAGCAGATTTCCTGTTGATGAGGCAGATCCATTTGTGCTGGACCAAGGTTTTGTTGGTCTGGCTTGCTTGCTGCTGTTGTACCATAACGTGCCCAACTTGTGGATAGTTCCATTTGCCATTACTCTCTCCTTTCCTGGCATAGAAAAAAGACACCCTATTTCTTAAGGTGTCTTTCTCCAAACTTCCAATTCTTATCCTCAATATTGATATAAGGATACTTTTCAAATATTTTTCTGCTGAGGTTATAACTGTTGCTGTGTCTGGCATGGCCGAGCCAGCTGTTCACAGCCAGAGTCACACGTTCTTCTGACAGGATTCCGGCTTTCAATTTTTTGTCCATCGCCTTGATCCGGCGTTTCATCCCTGCCTTGCTCTGATTTCTGACTAATTTGTGTGTCGTGTATATCTTGAACCCCAGAGTATTGATACCCTGGCTGATCGGATAGATATGCGTCTTCTGGTTGAATACCAGATGCAGGTGGTCCTCCACGAAGGCTGTCATCTTTTTCAGGACTTCTCGCGCGGTCTCTTTATCCTTCACAATGACCGTGATGTCATCCATATACCTGACATACCACTTGGTATGCAGATACCTCTTACAGAACTGATCCAGCTCATTCAGGTAGATGTTTGAGAAATCCTGTGAAGTGACATTGCCGAGCGGCAGGCCTCTTTCGCCTTCCGGGCTGCTGTCAACAATCATATCAAGATGTTTAAGGAAATCTACCTCATCGGGAGGTATCTTCTTCCGATAAATCTCCTTCAACCGTTCTCTGTCGATTGAATAGAAGAATTTCCGCACATCAGCTTTGATGATATACGGATTCTCATATTTGTACGCTGCAAGACGCATCATGTGCTGGATCCTGTCTACCGCACGATGTGTACCTTTGCCTTCCAGACAGGCATAAGAGTCTTTGATAAAGACCGGTCTGTAGATTTCCTGCAGGACGAGATGTGTGCTGAATTGCACAATCTTGTCGATCGTATGAGGCGCATGGACGAGGCGCGCTTTCGGCTCATAAACATAGAACTCTATGTACCTTCCGGGCCGCCACTCTTTATTCTTCAGTGCTCTCCAGAGTTTTACCAGCCAGTATTCTTTTTCGCTGGCTAAACGGAAAGCGCCGGTTTTGTACTTCCGGTCACCTATTTGTGTCTGCTTGAATCCCTTTTCGAGATTTTCGTAGTCGTATACCTTCTCATAAAATGTCGGCATAAAGGCATCCTTTCGGCTTGGCGATATGCCATTGATCATGTGTTTACGCTTTCGCGAAGGATCACCGCTCCCCTATCTGACTTATTTTATCAGCCTGTCTGACAAGCCGTAGCCTGCCAGATCAATCCTCATTATTGTGTTCTGATAGATCTGATAGCGCGGGCCGCCACCCGTAGTCATTGTTATAATTGTTGTAGTTATTGTTATTCCAGTAGCGCGCGCCGTTATAGCCACGGAGCGGCAGGCAAAACAGCGATAACCCTGTTGTCATGAAGTCCTTGCGGACTTCATGAGCCCTCCGCAGATTGCACCGAGCTCTTTCAGGCATGTCTGCAGATAATAGGCTTTCTTCTTCGTGATATACTGCTGGTCTCTTGCCACGTTAAAAAGCACCTTAAGGTACTGAATGTCAGCATCTATCCGCCTGAGATAGGCCAGCTTTTCTCTGTTCAGTGCAGTCTTATACAAGGCGCAGTTCCGTAGTATACGATAGTAACTTTGTTTAATTTCCTGGCAGAGAGCAAACTTCTCTGCCTGAGGGAAATTTTTAAGCATAGGATAGACTACGGTATTAAGCATAATCTCTGTCTTCTTCTGAAGTTTAAGCGTGTAATCGTCCATTTTGCACCTCACGGGCCCATTCTATCACACCCCCCCGATTTTCTGCAAGTTACTAAATATAAACGAAACCGTTGCTGAATTTGCCATGAGTGAGGTTGACATCCGTTGCTGCATCGATTGTATCTACTGACAGGCAGTCGTACTCCGAGTCATCAATCAACCCTTTTATTTTGAGATCAAAAGCCACATGCGTAATGTCTCTATGAAGATGTGCGTCTCTCTCCAGCAGCTCGTCATCAGGTTTGCCGGTCAGATCTGCGTAGCTCCCAGTGCTTGCCACCTTTGCAAGGTTGGACGTATTGACCTTAGTGTTGAGCAGCGTGTCTGTTTCCGCTTTGGTATAAGCATCAGAGATATTATACCCTGCGATGGTGGTTGCTTTATCTGCCTTGCCAGACATATCAACGTTCTGAGCGGCTTTTAATGCATTTGCCGCTGCATCTGCGTTCGCTTTCATTTGGGTATCTACTGCATCCATGTTGTCACGATATCTGGATACATCATAGAATTCATCGTCAGACGGCTTCTTTAATTCGTAGTTCGTAGTCGTACTAACCGACATTTATATCCTCCTCTCTGAGCTGTTTATGCGTGTATTTTGCCATTTGCGCGTGTGTCCATTTGCCGCTGTACTTGAGGTGCTGATTCCACAGAATAGTAACTGTGTAAACCAGATTTGCCGGCAGAAGATAGTGAAGCAGATCGTCTACAGAGTCTCTGTTATTCTTTGCCGCTAATCCTAACTTTACAGCTATGGAGTATTCGCTCGGTGTGAGTGTTACTGTATATTTTCCTTCCCCGCATAAAGTAATCAGGATGTTGTTTAACTGCCTTTCGGTGTAGGGAAGCTGTTTGTTCAGATAGGCGAGAATTGCAAACCGGCGTTCCTGAAGCGTTGCAGATGGCTGAACTGTTAGCCCGTACATCTTTTCATACCGGGAACAGCCGTCTTCATCTGCAGACAGAACAAAGAAATTGTTATAGTCCTTTTCAAGTTGATCGTCTACCCAGTCGAGTTCAGGCTGATCGGCTTCGTCAAGAATGTATTGGTATTCTCTGTATTCCTGCAGAAAGTCAGGAAGATGACTAAGAAGCTGCATTTTCGCTCACTCCTCCCGCTATAGGTATCTGATTATATTCAAGCTGTAAGTTTGCCTTGTTTCCGTTGATTGCGACTCCTGTTACATCTGCAATGCCGGTTCCGTTCAGGAATGCGTTCTCAATTGCGCTTGTGCGGACTGTAACATTTCCGCTCTCCCAGTTTTCTCTCAGTGTCTTGAGATAGTTCTCTAAGAGCGTTTTCAGGGATGATTCTGCATCACTGAACTTGTATCCGTGCATATAGGTAAATGTCGCAGATACCGCAATTGTTACCTCTGCCGCGGCTTCAACCGTAACTCTGTGTCCGATTGGAGCCATTCCAACACCTTCACCGCTGTTTTCTACCGGGTCAATGGCCGTCTGAGCGGCCTTTACTTCATCGTCCGTAGGTTTGTTATAATCACGGTCGATGAACACAACCTTAACCGTTCCTCCGCCGTTCCAGTGCGGAATGACTTTAGACGCGCCGACATTGTCCATACTCAGCATAAACGCCTTATAATCCGCAATGTTGCCGCCGAATCTGGATGATTTGATCGAATCAAAGTACCTAGTCCTGAGCGAATCAAGTGTTTCATCGTCATACGCATACTGTTCAATAGATACAATAGACGCAGACTCAAGATTATCCGCTACAGTATCATCTGTACCGACTGCATCAAGAATCAGGTCTCCGGTAGAGACATTTCCTTCTGTGCCGGCTGTCTCGCACTGTGCATACCAGAGTCCGCTAGTAGTGTCATCTGGAATAACTCTTTCTGTTACCGTGAATGCAAGGTCGGTATCAGAGATAAGAAATCTGCATCCGGTCATATCAAGCGATGCAGGTGTTACAGAGATTTCAATTTCGGCCTGAGTCGCTTCTCTGTATGTCAAACCTCTCTCACGCGCCTTCATAATCATTGCATCAAGAGAACACGTATCCGCGAATGCATCATTCAGCATGTTCTTGATCGTATCATACAGGACCGTCAATTCCACAGCTACAGGCGCAAGTGCGTTATAAATAATTGAGCCTTCGCGCTTGTCAATAAGCTGCTGATCGTCATCTTCATCCGGGACGTTATCGAGCATTCTCTGCAGAATATAGTCATAGGTATCATCCAGTGACATTTCATCCGTCATATCGTCAACAGTAAGCACATCATTGACGTAATCAGCCATTCACAATCACCCCCGTTTCTATTTCCTCATTATTTGCGACATTCGTGACTACGGTAAATTTCACAAGCAGGGCATTGCCGATAGAGTAAAAGCTGAAATCTTTCACTTCGTCAATGCGGTCATCCTGAGCAAGCGTGTCTTTGATATCCATCTCAACCTCAGCGTATGCCAAAGGGATAGGATCA
>JBJFHK010000162.1:0-117612 GCA_051893535.1 Eubacterium sp.
TTCCAATATCGAATGCTAATAACATGATTTCTCTCACTTTCAGGCGCTCGGCATCTGGATTTCCGGTTCACCTGCGCCATATCCCCCATGTTTCTTTCTGCAGTCAGCTATTTTACTACTCTCTCGAGACGTTTCAGTGCCAGCGCAATGGTCAGGCCCGGGATGACACGGTTTCCTGTGATTTCCGCGCCGAGAACTTCATTGATTCTCTTCAGTCTGTACTGAACGGTGTTCGTATGAATACCCATGAACACACTGGTCTTACTGCTGTTCATGCCTGCGTCCAGGACAAAGGTTTCCAGTGTATCAAGGAGCTGACGGGCTTTGTTTTCCCCGACCTCTCTCTTGAAAGGCTCCAGAAGATCAGAGTAGATTTTTCTTGCGTGGCCGCCCTGTACCTGCAGATGAATGCAGGTAGAAACCAAAGCCAGATCATACTTGGTGAAGACTCTCTTATATGGGAATACACTCTCTACGAAAGTCCACGTCTCGCTGATCAGACGGAATGCATCGCCTGCACCTTCAATTCCGTTAATTCCGGTTGCATGGAAGATGCGGACAGACTTGCTGCCTTCCTTCAGCTTGTCAAACAGTGACAGGCAGGCCATCTTGCGGGAAACCTTTTCCTTCTCACCGCTGTCCTCGTTATTCAGAATGACTGCATAGGTCTCCTCTGTATCGGCAATCTGCATAACTTCAACGTTTTCTTCTTTTTCAAAGTCAGCGATAATGCCATTTCCCTGTGGATTTTCGATTCCCTTGGCATAGAAGACGCAGAGGATGCGCTCCGGATCCAGTCCGATTTCATCCTTCAGAGAATAAGCCAGAGACTTGTTATCGCGGATCAGTGCCTTGATGAATTCTGCTTTGACATCGCGCTCCGGTGTATATTTCCACATTCCCATAGCCAGCTCGATGATTTCTGCCAGCTTGGATATTTCTGCCGCAGAGTAATTGTCGTCGTTATCGACAATGAACAGGAAATACTCTTCTCCATTGACGGAAATCGGGCCCCAGTAGGTCAGCACTCCATTGACATCGATGAAGGTATAAATTCCTGACTTCTCTACATCCCGCTCTTTTCCGGTGCGGATAGCATCAGAAATGGCAACCTTCTGGCGGGTTTCTACCGTCAGAATCGGGTTGAAATCCTTCGACAGAAGGACAACCTGGAAGTCATTGCTCAGTGCGGCTTCTTTCAGCGCAGAGTAGAAGTTTGTATGCTTTTCAAAGTTCAGCAGATGATAAACTGTGTTATTGATCAGTCCGTTTCTGAAGTTGTCGCCGTAACGGATCTTATCCATCACCTGCTCGATGATGTCACTGTACTGAGACGGATTGTCTTCAGGAATGACAATCAGCGGAACTCCAGTGCTCTCTGCCGCCTGAATTACCGTATCGCCGACGGAAGTCAGACCGTTCTTCTGATGGAAGACTACGATGCCTGCTACTCCGGCATCACCAAGCGCAGTGACGATGTCACATCTGACGCTTTCCATGTCCTTTCCTTCAACTCCGCTGAAGGAAGTCAGAACGAGCTGTTCTTTCACACCGTTTTCTTTCAGAGCGGTATCCGCATCCTGTGCATCCATAACGGATACGGAACGCACACGATTTTCTACGTTACGTCTGCCGGCAGCCAGAATGCTCGGTGTCATGCATTCAAGACTGAGGCAGTCATTTACTGCTACTTTCATATTACTCCTCGTCTATCCCGCCGTTATCGTCCTGGCTGTCAGCCTTTTCCTCCTCTGAAGCCGCGGCGTTCGTTTCCTTAGAAATAGTATCCTGATCCGAAACAGTATCCTGTTCTCCTGTTTCAGTATTGCTCTTGTTCTCCTGTGTTTTGTCCTGTGCATACGGATCAATGATGTGTCCGTTCTGGTCTGCGACAAGGTGGCGGACCTGATCATCACTGAGCTTGTCTCCATTCAGCACGGCCTCGCGCATCTCTTCCGCACGCGCGTCCTCAGCCTTTCTGATACGTCTGGATTCTTCCGCCTCAGCCTTGTTGACCTTGCGGATCTCTTCCTCATGCTCGCGGACTTTACGTTCTGTGCTTTCCGGATCTTCTTTTCCGGTATACAGATCCTCAAACTGCTCTGCATCGAGTGTTTCAACGCGGACCAGGGCTTCTGCGACACGTTCCATCTCTGCGGAATGCTCCTTCAGAATCGCTTCTGTCTTCGCGTAGCAGTCGCCTACCAGACGGCGTACTTCCTCGTCAATCTCATTGGCAACTTCCTCAGAATAGGCCTTTGTCTTGCTGAAATCTCTTCCGAGGAAAGGCTCATCCGAATCTGCATAATTTATCGGGCCGAGCTTGTCGCTGAATCCGTACTTGGTGACCATAGAACGTGCAATCTGTGTGGCACGCTCGATATCGTTGCTGGCACCAGTAGAGATGTCGTCCAGATAGATCGACTCTGCCACACGGCCGCCCAGAAGATGCATGATCTCATGCATCATGTCATTCTTCGTCATAAAGTACTTGTCTTCTGTCGGCAGAGACATGGTGAATCCACCTGCCTGGCCTCTCGGTATGATGGTGATCTGGTGCACCGGATCAGATCCCGGAATACTTCTCATGACGATCGCGTGTCCGGCCTCATGGTAGGCCGTCAGACGTTTTTCCTTCTCACTGATGACACGGCTCTTCTTCGCCGGTCCTGCCATAACCTTGGTTGTGGCTTCTTCGATTTCCGCCATACGGATCCAGCGTCCGTTTCTTCTGGCAGTGATCAGAGCAGCCTCGTTCAGCAGGTTCTCCAGATCCGCCGGGGTGAATCCCGGTGTTCTTCTCGCGATGATTTCCGGAGAAACCTCGTCGGAAAGCGGCTTGTTCTTTGCGTGAATGCGGATGATCTCCTCACGCCCCTTGACATCCGGCACGCCGATTGTGATCTGGCGGTCAAAACGTCCCGGACGGAGAAGTGCCGGGTCCAGAATGTCCGGACGGTTGGTCGCTGCCAGGATGATAATTCCGGAGTTTCCGGAGAATCCGTCCATCTCAACCAGCAGCTGATTCAGAGTCTGCTCACGCTCGTCGTTTCCGCCGCCGAGGCCTGCGCCTCTCTTACGGCCTACCGCATCGATCTCATCGATGAAGATGATGCACGGAGCGTTCTTCTTTGCCTGATCAAACAGGTCGCGGACACGGGAAGCTCCGACTCCGACAAACATCTCTACAAAGTCAGAACCGGAAATCGTGAAGAACGGCACTCCCGCTTCTCCGGCAGTCGCTCTGGACACGTAGGTCTTTCCTGTTCCCGGAGGGCCGACGAGCAGAATACCCTTCGGTATACGCGCGCCCACCGCATTGTATTTTCTCGGGTCTTTCAGGAAATCCACGACTTCCTGAAGTTCTTCTTTTTCCTCTTTCAGTCCCGCAACATCGGCAAAGGTAATCTTCTTTCCTTCACCTTTATACATGTGTGCACGGTTCTTTCCGAACTGGAAGGCCTTACCGTTTCCGCCCTGATTCATCATGATATAGAATAAGAATCCGAGGGCAACGACCATGATGATCGTCGGCAGCGCATTCATCAGCGCGGATGCGTGATCCGGACCGCTTGCCCGGAGAACGATGTCTCCGGAATCCACCTTATTATAGATGTACTTCTGTTCCAGCCAGTCCAGCTCCAGAGCGCTGTTCGCGTAGGCATAGACCTGCTTGTTCTTTCCGATCTGGGCGGTAACCTTGCTGTCCTTGATGGTGACTTCAGTAACCTTGCCGTTTTTCAGGTATTTTGCCATTGTCGAAAGTGCGACTTCCTGCTGTGAAGCACCGCCGTTGCGGACGAAATATGCCACACCCATGACAATACCAAAAATAACCAGGTAGATTACTAAATTTCTGGCGAATTTCTTCAACTCACTATCCTCCTGATTGTATATATCCCTTCTTTTATAAACGCACAGAGGCGTTTTTTCCGTTCATATGCCAAAAAACAATTTATCCATTGTTCTATCAGCATAAAATTGCGTTGTCATTCTATCATATACGACAATTTTTTTCAACCAGAACTACTTTTTTTGTGTTTCCCCCCACAAGGTAAGAATGGGAATATCTGGCCCTTCCTGAGCCTTCTTCCCAGGCCGGAAGAAAAAGAACTTCGCTTCCCACAGCCGCGAAATAAAGGCTGTCTCTTCTGCCTTTCGGCAGCTTGTCGTCAATCAGAACATCCTGCAGTTTCTTCCGGCCTCCCGGAATGGCAATGTAGTCTCCCGGCCTTCTCGTTCTCCAGCAGACTTTTCCGACGGCATTCTCTCCGTATTTTTGACACAGAAGCGCTTCATCAAAGCAGGCGTACGTTCCCCGGATGAGTCCTTCCGGCAGGTCTTCCTTCGCAAGCACCCGGACCGATCCGGCCGGCACGCCCTCTTTCCCATCGCCTTTTGCCGATGTACGATCTTCCCGGAATTTCCCGATCTCCAGCCGTCCATACACGCAGCGCGCAGTCAGACCGTGGGGCAGATCCGTCTCTGCAGAAGGATCTCCGCTGCACAGAATATGGTCCAGGGACTCCAGATGCCGCGCGGTGAAATCTTCTGTCAGGCCGGCATCTTTAAGCGCCAGACGGAGCAGCCGGACGCGCACAGGATGCGGAAGTTCCGCAGTCTCTTTTCTCAGTAGAAGCACGGAATGCCGATCGTCCTCAGGACTTTCCATTCTGCACTTCCGGTACTTCTCCTCCGCCTCTTTCTGAAGATATGCCCGGTCTTCCGCGGCACTTTTCCCAAGGCGGATCAGTGCCTCTTCAATTCTCGGGTTATACGTCTTCAGACAGGGCAGAAGCTCCAGCCGGATGCGGTTCCGCCCGTAAGAAGGGTCCTGGTTCGTCTGGTCTTCCCGCGGAGTCAGCCCTCGCAGCCTGCAGTAATCCCGCAGTTCCTCCTTCCGGCAGTCCAGAAGCGGCCGGATCAGCGTAAATCCGCCATCGTCCTCCCGGCTGTATTCCATGCCGGCCAGACCATCCACACCGCTTCCTCTGAGCAGATGCAGAAGAATCGTCTCCGCCTGATCATCCGCGTGGTGAGCCGTCGCAATCTTAATCCGCGGCCGGTCAATGCCCTGCCTGAGCAGTTCTTCCGCAGCTTCGTCAAACACCCTGTAGCGCTTCTTCCGTCCGGCCTCTTCCTCGGTCATGTTCCCGCGCCGGGCCTCGCCGATACAGTCGAAGCGGATGCTCCGGCATCTGATCCCCCGGCTTCTGCAGAGTTCCTCCACCCAGTGCTGGTCCTCATCCGCGGCCTTTCCCCGGATCATATGATTGACGTGCACCGGATGCACGTGCAGCGGCAGAATGTCCGGACAAAAATCAGCCAGCAGGATAAAAAGCGCCGTTGAATCGGCTCCGCCGGACAGGCCCAGAATCACATGGTCGCCAGCTTTCAGCAGATCTTGTTCTCTGACCGCGCGCAGGAATTTTTCTTCTGCGGCATATTTCATGGCTGAATCTCCAGGTCATGGATGTCATAAAAACGGAGCGCATTCTGACAGGTGATTTTCGCGGCCTCCTCATAAGGAATTCCTTTCAGTTCTGCCACTTTCTGGCAGGTGTATTTCACATAGGGCGCCTTGTTTTTTCTTCCCCGCTTTGGTTCCGGTGCCATGTAGGGTGCGTCCGTCTCAACGGTAAGGAACTCAATCGGAACAGCTTTTACAACCTCTCTTGTCTTCCGGTTGTTCTTAAAGGTCACCGGACCGCAGATGGAAAGTGTCGCTCCGAGTTTGATGTACTGCTCTGCCATTTCCACGCTCTGGGAGAAGCAGTGCATGAGCACGCGGCTGTCCGGCAGCAGGTCTCCGTCCGGTCCCGGACGTTTTGAAAACCAGTCCTGTCTCTCTTTTGAAAACGCTCCTTCTTCTTTCAGGATATCCATGGTCTCCTGATCGGCGTCTCTGGTATGAATCATGATCGGCAGTTTCAGATCATTGGCGAGCCGGATCTGTTTCCGGAACCAGTAACGCATCGTATCGTGATCGACATCCTCATCGTAATGATAGTCCAGACCGATTTCACCGATGCAGACCACCTTGCTGCTGTGTACGGCCAGCGCTCTGATTTTCTGAAGCCTGTCCTCATTCAGCCCGTCTGTCTCACTCGGATGATAACCAACCGCGGCATAGCACCAGGGAAACTGCACCGCGTCACGGACCGCCTGTTCGGAACTGGCCAGATCACTTCCCGGATCCACCAGCCCCAGGACATCGGAACTGTGTTCAATTTCTTCCGCAAGTTCCCTTCTGCTTTCATCGGTCATTTCTTCATCATTTAAATGTGTATGTGCGTCAAATAATATTCTGCTCATCGATATATGCCTTATCTATTTATGATTACAATCAGTCCGTATGAAAAAAGGGACTGCTGTGCAGCCCCTTCATTTCTTATCTTACCTTGCTGCCGTCATCTGCGCTGCTGGTAACCAGCTCAAATTTCTTTCCGGTATCCGCAAAGATAAGCATTCCCTGGGATTCTTCTCCGCGGATTTTTCTCGGTTTTAAGTTTGCAACTACGATAACTTTCTTGCCGACCATGTCTTCCGGCTTGAAGTATTCAGCAACTCCGGACAGAATCTGGCGCTCTTCATTTCCGATACGTACGCGGAATTTCAGAAGCTTGTCTGCGCCTTCCACCTTCTCGGCCTTCATGATCGTTCCGACTCTCAGGTCGACCTTATCGAAGTCCTCGAACTCAATTTCCGGCTTCAGCCTGACATCAGCTGCTTCCTTGTCCGCTTTTTTCTTTGCCTCGGCCATCTGCTTCTTCTGAATCTCGTTCAGCTCTTTCAGCTCCTTGTCGATATCCAGACGCGGGAACAGCGGATCGCCCTTGGTGACTTTCTCACCGTCCATCTTCTCAAAGGTAAAGGCATCTTCCCAGCTGATCTTCTCATCGGAAAGTCCCAGCTGTTCCTGCATCCGCTCGGATGTGGTGTGCATGAACGGGATCAGCAGGATGGAGACGATACGCAGTGCCTCTGCCAGATTGTGCAGGCAGGTGTCCAGCTCTTCTTTCTTCTCCGGATCCTTGGCCATTGCCCACGGCATCTTCTCATCGATGTATTTATTCGCGCGGCGTACCAGAACCCAGATATCCTCCAGGGCCAGATTGAACTGGAAGTCATTCATGTGGTCTTCCAGTGCCGGCGCAACGCCGAGTGCGGTCTTCTTCAGGTCTTCATCGATCTCATCGAACTTCCCGGCAGGAGGAACAATTCCGCCGCAGTACTTCTCAATCATCGCAACCGTTCTGGACAGCAGGTTTCCGAGGTCATTGGCCAGGTCGTAGTTCATGCGCTTCAGCATGACTTCGTTGGTATATACACCGTCCTGACCGAAGGTGTACTCTCTTAACAGGAAGTACTTCAGCGCGTCGACGCCGTAGCGGTGGATCAGGAATACCGGGTCCACGACATTTCCCTTGGACTTGCTCATTTTGCCGCCGTCAATCAAAAGCCAGCCATGGCCCATGACATGCTTCGGCATTGGCAGATCCAGAGACATCAGCATTGCCGGCCAGATCACGGAATGAAAACGGACGATTTCCTTTCCGACCAGATGAACGTCTGCCGGCCAGTACTTATTGAATTCCTCCGGATCGTCCGGATAACCCAGGGTTGTGATATAGTTTGTCAGCGCATCCAGCCATACATAAATAACGCTGTTCGGATCGATCGGCACCTGAATGCCCCAGTCGAAGGAAGAACGGGAAATGCACAGATCGTCCAGTCCCTGCTTGACGAACTCGATCATCTCGTTGCGGCGCTCCTTCGGCTTCAGGAAATCCGGATCCTCCAGGAGTTTCAGCACACGGTCCTGATACTTGGACAGACGGAAGAAGTAGGCGTCCTCAGAGGCCCACTCTACCGGACGTCCGCAGTCCGGGCAGCAGCCGTTGACCAGCTGGCTCTCTGTCCAGTAGGACTCACAAGGTGTGCAGTACCATCCTTCATACTTGCCCTTGTAAATATCTCCCTTTTCATTCATCTTGTTGAAGATCGCCTGAACTCTCTTCACATGGCGCGGCTGCGTCGTGCGGACGAAGTCATCATAGGAGATTTCCATTGTATTCCAGAGATCCTTGATGCCGGCAACGACCTCATCAACGTATTCCTGAGGTGTTACGCCCTTTTCTCTGGCTTTCTGCATGATTTTCAGGCCGTGCTCATCTGTTCCCGTCTGAAAGCGGACATCGTAGCCGCTCAGTCTCTTGAATCTTGCCATTGCATCGGCCATGACTGTGCAGTATGTATGTCCGATGTGCAGATTGGAACTCGGATAGTAAATCGGAGTAGTAATGTAGTACGTTCCTTTAGATGCCTTCTGTTCTGTCATTATAACTGTTTCCTTTCTTCCTCTGATGAATGAGGGGTGATAACGTTTTCTCCGGCTGAATGCGCCGCTCTGAAACTAGTCCAGATCCTCGCCGGCCCAGTCGTCGCTGGACCATTCTTCATCCGGCCAGTCGTCATTGACGAAAATCTCTTTCATAATTTTATTCATGCCCATAACCAGGGTGAATCCGGCAACCAGTCCGATTCCGACGATGGCTCCCGCAGCCTTCAGTGCGTCCTGTACAGTCGGCTGATTCTCTTCACTCTTGCAGCATTTCTTTTCTTCATTTTCCTTGCTCATGATAATCCTCCTCTCTGGAAGATGCCGCTCCAGTCTTTAGGATCTTTTCCCGGCACGGATCTTCCCGAATCTTCCCCCGTAATAGTATTAATGCTTGTTGTTGCGGTTTTTCACGTAATCCACAATCAGCTCTGCCGCCGTCTCGTCACTGACATGACTCGTATTGATGGACAGGTCATAGTTGATGTAATCTCCCCACTTCTGGGAAGTATGGTAATTATAGTAATTCTTTCTGGCCTTGTCATAGGTGCGGATAATGTGCTTTACCTTTTCCGGATCGTCGCCGTACTGACTGACGGCTCTTTCAATCCGGTCCTCCATTCTCGCGTGGATAAACACATTGGTCACACCCGGCAGGTCACGCAGGACATAGTCCGCGCAGCGTCCGATAATCACACCTTCTCCGGTCTGTCCGATCTGTGTGATGATATCAAACTGTGTCAGGAACAGCTTCTCATTTACCGAGATCATTTCCCCCGACACCCCTTCACTGAAATTCACCGCAGAAGCGAGCGAGTAAGAAAAGTTATTCTTTGCCCTCAGCTCTGCGCTCTCAATGATTTCTCTGGACAGACCGCTCTTCTCCACGGCCATATCAATAATTTCACGGTCATAGAGCGGAACGCCTAATTTTTTCGCAACCAGGCCTCCGATTACTCTTCCGCCGCTTCCATATTCACGACTGATTGTAAGCAGTTTTTTCATATTCTTCCGGACATCTGTTTCAGCTTTCCCTCAGGAAACAGTCTGAACATAAAGTCCTCCCTCCTTTCCTATTTCCCGTTCCGTGCAGATGCACACAGTGAAAATAAGACTTTATTGTTTATTATATACTATTTTTCCAATATTGAAAACGTAGCGCTTATGCATTGAACAAGGCATTTTTATGTCGGCAGAGTGAAGTTCCGGAATTCAGTGGCTTTTTCCCGGGACAAAAAACAAAAAGCAAGAGAAAGCCGGTTTTGTCTGCCCGGCATTCTCCTGCCTCTTCCACTGCGGATTTCCTTCCGCAGACAGAATCATATTTTCTGATTTCTTTTGCTTTTATTCTTCCTCAGCAAACTGGGAATTATACAGATCCGCGTAAGCGCCGTTCTTCGCCAGCAGTTCATCATGCGTGCCCTGCTCCACGATATCGCCGTGATTCATAACCAGAATCATATCCGCATCCTTAATCGTAGATAAGCGATGGGCGATGACAAAGCTCGTGCGGCCTTCCATCAGGCGGTTCATCGCACTCTGAATCTGTTTCTCTGTACGGGTGTCGACGGACGATGTAGCCTCATCCAGAATCAGAATCTTCCGGTCTGCCAGCATCGCTCTCGCAATGGTCAGCAGCTGTTTCTGACCCTGAGAAATATTGGATGCCTCTTCATTCAGCACCATATCGTAGCCTCCCGGCAGAGTCCGGATAAAGTGATCCGCGTGCGCGGCCTTTGCCGCTGCCTCGACCTCTTCATCCGTTGCGTCCAGACGGCCGTAACGGATATTCTCCCGGATCGTTCCGGAGAACAGCCAGGTGTCCTGCAGAACCATGGAGAAATATTTTCTCAGTTCCAGGCGGCTGAAGCTTCGAATATCCTGTCCATCCAGAAGAATCTGCCCCTTGTTTACGTCATAGAAACGCATCAGGAGCTTGACCATGGTGGTCTTTCCGGCGCCCGTAGGGCCTACGATGGCTACTGTCTGGCCAGGTTCAACCTTTGCCGAGAAATCATGGATAACCACCTGCTCCGGATCATAGCCGAACTGTACGTGATCGAACTCCACGGCACCTTTCACATCTTCCAGCGGAAGCGGAGCGTCCTCCTGCAGATCGGTCTCGTCCTCATTCAGCAGCTGGAAGACACGCTCGGAAGCTGCCGTCATGGACTGTACCTGGTTCATGACCTGGGAAATCTGCGCCATCGGCCGGGTCAGATTGTTGACATACTGAATGAAGGCCTGAATGTCTCCGATTCCGATGATATTGCGGATCGCCAGCAGGCCTCCGGCAATGGCAACGCCTGCATAGGCCAGGTAACCGACAAAGTTCATCAGCGGCATCATGGCTCCGGAGAAGAACTGCGATTTCCAGGCGGAAATGTAAAGCTCATCATTGGTTTTGGAGAATTCCGCAATGGTCTGCTTCTCGCGGTTGAAGGCCTTGATGACCTGCTGGCCGGAGAAGTCCTCTTCTACCTGGCCATTAATGACGCCCAGGGAAGCCTGCTGCTTCTTGAAGTATTTCTGCGACATCTTGATGACGCCGGCCATCAGAAGTGCCGATACCGGAATCATGACCAGGGCAATCAGGGTCATCAGCGGGGAAATCGTCAGCATCATGACGATGACACCGACGATGGTTGCCACCGCGGAAATGATCATGGTAATGCTCTGGTTGAGTCCTGTTCCCAGGGTGTCCACATCGTTGGTGATTCTGGACAGCACCTCTCCGATCGGGCGGCTCTCAAAATATTTCATCGGCATGCGGTTGATCTTTTCTGAGATTTCTTTCCGCATGCGGTAAACGACCTTCTGTGTGATTCCGGTCATAATCCAGCCCTGAATGAAATTCAGGGCGGAACTGATCAGATACAGAGCCAGGGTGAAGAGCAGGATCTGGCCGATCTTTCCGAAGTCGATTCCGCCGGTTCCCGCGACCTTTCTCATCAGGCCGTTGGCAAGTTCTGTAGTCGCGTGGCCCATGACCTTAGGGCCGATGACGTTGAAAACGGTGGATCCCGCCGCCAGAATCATGACGGCAATCACACCAAATTTATAGCGGCCGATATAGGCCAGAAGTTCCTTAAAGGATTTCTTGAAATTTTTCGGTTTCTCAACCGCGCCCATGGCGCCCGGACCGTGCGGTCCCCGCATTCCTCCGGAGTTTCTGCGCGGCATCCGATTATTATTCTCTGCCATTATGCCATCTCCTCCAGTTCTTTCTCAGACAGCTGGGATTCCGCAATCTGTCTGTACACTTCACAGGACTGCATCAGCTGCTGATGCGTTCCCTTACCGACGATTTTTCCTTCATCCATGACCAGAATCTGATCCGCGTGGAGAATCGTGCTGATTCTCTGCGCAACGATAATTCTGGTGGTGTCATGCTCTTCCTCTTCCAGGATTTCTCTGAGCCTTGCGTCCGTTTTCATGTCCAGTGCGGAGAAGCTGTCATCAAAGATCAGGATCTTCGGTTTCTTCGCAATCGCGCGGGCGATGGAAAGTCTCTGCTTCTGTCCTCCGGACACGTTGTTTCCGCCCTGAGAAACATAGCTGTTGTACTTTTCTTCCTTATCCATGATGAAGTCATCCGCCTGTGCAATCTCCGCCGCACGCTTTACTTCTTCATCACTGGCATCCGCGTTTCCGAAGCGGATATTCCCGGCGATGGTTCCGGAGAAGAGGACGCCCTTCTGCTGGACGAATCCGATCTCGTCACGCAGGGATTTCATGGTGACGTCGCGGACATCCTTTCCGTCCACCAGGATTTTTCCGCCCGTGACATCGTAGAATCTCGGGATCAGGTTGATCAGTGTGCTCTTTCCGGATCCGGTTCCGCCGATAATCGCGGTGACTTTTCCCGGCTCTGCAGTAAAATCAATGTCAGACAGTACATTGGCCTCCGCGCCCGGATACTTAAAGTCCACATGAGAGAAAGTAACTTCTCCTCTGCCATCTTCCAGAACTTCCGGGTTCTTTTTATCCTGAATAGAAGAAACCGTCGTCGCAACTTCATCGATTCTCTGGGCGGCAACGCCGGCTCTCGGCAGGATGATGGACATCGCTGTGATAATCATGAAGGCGGAAACGATGATCATGGCGTAGGTGACGAAGGCTGTCATCGCGCCGACCTGCAGGGTTCCGGAATCGACTCTGGAAGATGCCACCCAGGTGATGAGGATGGACAGGGCGTTCATAATCAGCATCATGGACGGCATCATGAAGGTCATGACACGGTTCGTGAACAGCTGTGTGCGCTTCAGGTCGACATTGGCCTGGTCGAAGCGCTCTTCTTCTGTCTTCTGACGGCCGAAGGCGCGGATAACCATGAGTCCGGTCAGGATCTCACGGGAGACACCGTTCAGCTTGTCCACCAGCTTCTGCATGATCTTGAACTTCGGCATGGCGACGGCCATCAGGGTCAGGACAAAGCCGATAATGACGGCAACTCCAAGGAGAATTACCCAGCTCATATTGGCATGGGTCTGGTAAACCTTGATAATGCCCCAGATGCCCAGCACGGGCGCATAAAGCACCATGCGCAGCATCATGGTGGTGACCTGCTGTACCTGCTGCACGTCGTTGGTCGCGCGGGTGATCAGCGAGGAAGTCTGGAATTTATCCAGCTCTGCGTTGGAATATCCGATGACGTTTCTGAAGACTTTGTCACGCAGGTCGCGTCCCACACCCGCACCGACCCGGGATGCCAGGAAGGAAACGGCGACTGCCGCAACGAGCATAAGCAGCGCCATCAGGAACATCTTCCTTCCAGCGCTCCACAGATAGGCGATCTGAACTGCATTGACATGAACACCGGCATCTTTTTCTGCGTCATAGGCGTATTTATAGCCCATGGACTTCAGGGTCTTCGGACCGACGGTGTTGATGGTCTTCTTAATCTGCTTCTGCATCTGATGAATCTGCCTGCTGCTCATCTGGCCGTTATTAATCATCTTCTGCATAGCTTCGCGGATGTCGACATAAGTCTTTACTTTTCCGTTCTCATTCTTGACGCGGAAAACCCGGACGTCCATGCCTGCGGCATCCGCGATTTCCTTAACGGACATGGAGTCCAGCTTCTTCAGCAGGGCGGACGGATCCGTCTGCCGGGAAGAAGAGTTCTGGGACTGGGCTCCGGTCTGCGCGGATTTCTGCATGGCAGCAAGCTGCGCGGCGCTCATGCCGGAAGAAGCGGCCTTTTTCATGGCCTTTTTCTGGGCGGCTTCGGCTGCTGTAAGCTGACGCCTGACCATTTTTTTAAACTGGGCCGGTGAAATGTGGCCGAGCTGGTAGGTCAGGACGATCGGCTCCAGAAGCTGGTCATCCAGCTTGTTCAGTCTGCTTTCCGATGCATGAAGGACGTATTTGTTTCCTTCTTTCTGATAGGCAGATTTCCAGGCCTTTTTCTCCGCTGTGGTCATGAACATCTGCGCTTCGTTATACTCTTGCTGTTTTACCTTTGTCGGAAGGATGTGTTCCACACCCCGGTTCTGAATTCCTGTATCGATGATGTCCTGCGTGTACTGCGGCATGGACATCTCGCTGAATCCCTGTACGGCCAGGAGGATCACCAGAAGGATGACCACCGGCCAGTAGGGTTTCAAATTCTTGACTAAATATCTCAACTCTGACTGCCTCCTGAATGTTTATCGCATTCAATATCTTTCTTTAACCCCATTTAAGCTCTGCCGATGAAGCCGGTTATTTCTTCTCCGCTTCCTTATCCTGCCTTTTCCGCTTCATTTCTGCCAGCTGTTCGTGATAGATTTCATCCGCCGTATGGTAGATTTCATCATTCAGCCGGATAATTTCACGAATCCGTTCTTCACCGATTCTGTGGATCAGTTCCGAACAGAATCGGTGGAGGATTGCATGATCACCCTGCCATTTTTCGATTCCCTTTTCGGTAAAGCTGATCAGTGTCACGCGGCGGTCGTTCGGATCCTGCGTGCGCTCCATCAGACCTTTCTTTTCCAGACCTCTGAGAATGCGTGACAATCCCGGCGCGGTCATGCGGGAAACGGCAAGCAGGTCCGACATGCGCACCTTATGTTCCGGATCCCGGCACTGAAGGCGGGCTGTACCTCCCATGACCATCATCTCTCCCCGGTTTAAGTCCGGAACCAGTTCATACATTCTCACTTTATGAAACTGCATGCAGGAACGGATAAATTCACGTTCCAGTTCTTCCATTCTTACTCCTTTCCCGTCGGAATTCTGTTTCCGCACGTTTTCTGTTTCTGTAACAGCCGGCTGCGGCATTTTCCGCATCTGCTGTATTTTATTGTCTATTCATCAAACGACAACAAGGTTCCCGGGCACCCACCCGACGCTTCAGCGTCGTGGAAGGGTGGGGTTCTTATTTAACAATGTTCACAGTTCATATCGTTAATACTTAACATTGTTAAATATTAGCGTAGATAAGTATATTCTTGCACATGAATTTTGTCAAGAGAATAAGAAAAAAAGTACAAAACGAGAATTCTGCTTCCCCGGGCAGAAGAAAAACCGGAAGTTCCTCCGGCAGGCTGATTCAGCAGCCCGCCGCAGAAACTCCCGGCAGAACAGATAAATGGGTATGGTTCAAAATTAGTGAAGCTTGGACATCGTTACCTTCAGAACATCGTCACGATCAGAATTGAAGGCGTCATAGATGGCGCGGACGGCCTTTTCAAAGTCGTCATTCTGTACACCGATGATGATGTTGATCTCGGAGGAACCCTGATCGATCATGCGGACGTTGACGCCGGCCTCAGCAAGGGCGGTGAACAGTCTCGCCGATGTTCCCAGGCGGCGGCTCATGCCGATGCCTACAACGGCGATCAGCGCAATATCATCGTGAACGGTGATGCTGTCCGGATTGACCTGGTGCTGCAGCGCATCCAGTACATCGTCCAGCTTGCCCTCCGGCAGCTGATCGTTAGAAATAACGATGGAAACCGTGTCGATTCCGGTCGGAATATGCTCAAAGCTGACGTCCAGGTCTTCCAGAATGGTCAGGATGCGGCGGATGAAGCCGACTTCCTTGTTCAGCATATTTTTATAGATCGCGATAACGGTGAAATCCTTGCTGCCCGCAATACCGCTGAGAATACGGTCTGTACTTTCCGGCCGGCTGGTAGAAATCATCGTGCCCGGATCTTCAGGCTTGTTGGTATTCCTGATGTTAATCGGAATGTTCGCGCCTCTGACCGGGAATACTGCATCCTCGTGCAGAACGCTGGCGCCCATGTAAGACAGCTCACGCAGCTCGACGTAGGTGATCTGGTCGATCGGCTTCGGGTTTTCCACAATGCGCGGGTCGGCCATCAGGAAACCGGATACATCGGTCCAGTTCTCGTAAACATCGGCCTCTACAGCGCGCGCAACCAGAGAACCGGTGACATCCGAACCTCCTCTTGAGAAGACGCGGACCTTGTCCGTACCCTTCTGCGTGCCGTAGAATCCAGGCAGAACGGCGCGCTCGTGCTTTGCGAGTTCAGCCTTCAGTGCCTCATTGGTTTCTTCCGGAAGAAGTCTTCCGCGGGAGTCAAACTGAATGAGTCCTGCTGTGTCAACGAAATCATAGCCCAGGTATGCGGCTACCAGAACCGCAGACAGGAATTCACCGCGGCTTGCGAGGTAGTCAACAGAGCATCCGGCCTCGATATTCCTGCGGATTTCCTCATAGCGGCTCTTCAGGTCGACATCAATGCCGAGGTTCAGTTTTACAGCGCTGTAGCGGTCAATAATTACCTGGAACACCTGGTCATACGGAATGTGGTTGTCAATTTCCGTCTTACACAGATATAAAAGGTCCGTGACCTTGTTATCACCGCTGAATCTCTTTCCCGGCGCAGAAACCACAACATATCTTCGGTCCGGATCAGCTTCGACGATCTCCTTCAGCTTCTTTAGCTGGATTCCGTCAGCCACTGAAGAACCTCCAAACTTCAGTACTTTAACTCCCATCAGTTTTCCTCCCAAAACATAAGCATTCAATGCAAAAAGCGTCCGGCACTGCAGACGCTCTGCACCTTTGTTATCAAGTTACAAATTAGCATCTAATTTATCATTAATCATAACAGAGTTGTGTGCTGGATACAAGTTTTTTATTTATTTTTCATGAAATTTGTTTGACAAAAAGAAAACGCTCATGCATTCCCCGGCTTTCGATAGAGGAAAACTGCAATATACATACGCCTGACCAAAACAGCATGCCGGCACATTTCCGCCCACTCCCTGCCATAAAGCAGAAAAAACGGCATCCCGCAGGATTTCCCCACGGAATGCCGCTTTTATTTCGTATATGTCTTCAGCCCTTGTCCATGCCATGCAGAATGCAGTAATGTCAACTGCCCTGCCGCAGCTCTTCACGGCCTCTGCCGCTGTCCCTGCTCCTGTTCACGCAGAAAGCCGGGTATGCCGGAGGCACTTTCTTACAGTTCTGCCTTGAGCTCGTCGACTTTGTCCAGGTGCTCCCACGGAAGGTCGATGTCGGTTCTTCCGAAGTGGCCGTAAGCTGCTGTCTGACGGTAGATCGGTCTCTTCAGGTCCAGGTCTCTGATGATTGCGCCCGGTCTCAGATCGAAATGTCTCTTTACGATCTCTGCCAGCTCTTCATCGCTCTTCTTTCCTGTTCCGAAGGAGTTTACGGAAATGGAAACCGGCTCAGCAACGCCGATTGCGTAGGCAACCTGCAGCTCGCAGCGGTCAGCCAGTCCTGCGGCAACCAGGTTCTTTGCAACCCATCTTGCTGCGTAGCATGCGGAACGGTCAACCTTTGTAGGGTCCTTTCCGGAGAATGCGCCGCCGCCGTGACGTGCAGCTCCGCCGTAGGTATCAACGATGATCTTGCGGCCTGTCAGTCCGGAGTCTCCCTGCGGTCCGCCGATTACGAAACGGCCGGTCGGGTTGACGATGAAACGGGTCTTGTCGTCCAGATACTCTGCCGGGATGATCGGCTTGATGACATGCTCGATAATATCCTTCTTAATCTGTGCCTGTGTAACGTCAGGGCTGTGCTGGGTGGAAACCAGAACGGTGTCTACACGCTTAACCTTGTCGTCATCATACTCAACAGTAACCTGCGTCTTTCCGTCCGGTCTCAGATAGTCCAGAGTGCCGTTCTTTCTGACTTCTGTCAGGCGGCGTGCCAGCTTGTGCGCCATTTCAATCGGCATCGGCATGTACTCCGGTGTCTCTGTGCAGGCATAGCCGAACATCATTCCCTGGTCTCCGGCTCCGATCTTGTCCAGATCGTCCTTTTCCGCAGAGTCCTTATACTCTTCAGCCTCGTCGACTCCCATAGCAATATCGGAGGACTGCTCGTCGATGGCAGACAGAACTGCGCATGTCTCGCAGTCGAATCCGTACTTTGCGCGGTCGTATCCGATGTCTTTCAGGACACCTCTTACTGTGGACGGAATGTCTACATATCCCTTGGTGCTGATCTCTCCCATAACCATAACATAGCCTGTAGTCGTGGTTGTCTCGCATGCTACACGGCTGTCCGGATCCTGCTCAATCAGAGCGTCCAGAATCGCGTCAGAAATCTGATCGCAGATTTTATCAGGATGTCCTTCTGTTACAGACTCAGAGGTAAATAATCTCTTCATTTCTGCTAACTCCCTTCAGTTCGCATCATTTCGCATAAATATCTGGTAAAAAAAAATCCTTTTCCGTTCGAGAAAAGGATTGATCTTCAAACCTTTCCTCATCTTTCAGGATGGTCTGCTCCTGTAGGATTTGGCACCTTGTACGATTTTCCGTAACAGGTTGCCGGGCTTCATCGGGCCTATTCCCTCAGCCGCTCTCGATAAGGATTTATTGGTTCTATTATATTAAATCTATAATCCGGCGCAATATACAACCGCCGCTATTTGTCTAACTCGGAGAATTCTGCCGCGCTCTGCAGGAATTTTTCCATCGCACCGAGGTCATCGAACATGACTCTGGCGCTCTGCGGCTTCCCGCCGCCCTTTCCGCCCAGCGGCCGCGCGAGTTCCCTTACCATCGCCGCACAGTCATTTTTTGTCCCCTTTCCATCAGACAAAAGGAAAACCGCCTGCTCCTCTGGCTGCACAAGGAAAATCACTCCGCTGACGGCTTTCCTGAGTTTCTTCTGAATCCTCAGGATTTCATCGTCCGACAGATCATTCAGCTCTTTCACGAGGCCCGGATGAAGATTCTGCCGGATCTCCTCCGCCGCCGCGTTCACCCTTGCCTGGCGCAGATGATAGACCTCATTATGCAGCTCATCCTCTTTCTGCATCAGACGGTCCAGCTTCTCCAGCAGGTCCTGCTCTCCGGCCGAAAGCCGCTCGCCCGCCTGGGTCAGCACATCATACTGCCGCTGGTAGTTTTCCAGAGCACGCTTTCCCGCGTCAAAGTAAATTCGCGTCCGCCCGCGGTTCGGCTCGACCTTGTAGATCTTGATCAGGCCCACCTGGCCGGATGAATCGGGATGGGTACCGCAGCAGGGACAGCAGTCCAGCGGCTGCTCCGGGTCTCCCACCGTCACCACGGAAATGTCCTCATCAAAATTCAGCATTTTCCGCAGCGGCATGTCTTCTGCCTCTTCACGGGTCCTGAAGTAATTCACCTGAATCGGCGCGTCCAGCCAGATCACGCGGTTGGCCTCACGCTCCGCCGCAAGCGCCATCTCCCAGGTCACTTTCGAATAGTCCGGGAAAGAAGAAAGATCTGCCATCCGCGTCACTTCTCCTTCCGGGCGGAAGGCCATGTCAATCGTCATGCAGTCCCCGCCCATGTGAAAGCCCTGATTGAAGGCTCCGAACAGGCGGTGCAGGGCTCCGGACAGAATGTGCTCGCCGGCGTGGCGCTGCATGTGATCAAAGCGCACATCCCAGTCCAGCTGAAGCTGCAGATGGTCTCCCGGCTCCGGTTCTGCTCCCTTTTCCGCCCTGAAATAGTGCAGCAGACGGCCGTTTTCTTCCTGCACATCGGTGATGTCCAGTTTTCTGCCGTCTTCCGTAAGGGCCGTTCCACGGTCGCTTCCCTGGCCGCCTCCTTCCGGACAAAACACAGTCTGGTCAAGGATCAATGCGCTGCCCTGCCTGCCTTCTGCGATGTCCAGCAGCTGCGCGGCGCAGGTCTTCTGATATACATTTTTCTGGTACAGACGTTCTGTCATCATGCACTCCTTGTCTATTTCTTCCGGGCCCGGAAAGCTCTGCTACTCCCTGATCAGGTCGAGAAAATCCTCAAAATCCGCCATTCCGCTCATCAAAAAGTTATTCATGACCGGCTCGCTGAACAGAAGATTCTGCTTCATCTTCAGATATCTTGCGACCGGAGAAGTCAGCAGGTCGAATTCCAGCGTTTTCGCGTCCAGCGGCGTATTGCTGGAAATGACGAGCTGGCCGATTTTTCCCATGTAGTAGATGCCGATCAGGTCATCATAGAGATGGAAGTCGCTTTTCAGTGCGTGGTCGTTGTTCGGACGGTAGATCATATAGGTCGTACCCTCGTCCTCCTGCACGATCATGGCCCGCTTCAACAGGCGGCTGGACTGGCGCCCGAAGCTCTCCAGCGGCCCGGTGTAGTCAAATACCATGACATATTCTTTATGGAGAAGATTCAGATAGGCCTCCTGGTCGGTAATTTCCATCTTTTCCCGGACGATGAACGCCGAGATCTTCTTGCTTCTGCCCTTGAATTTAAAGGTACTCATCAGCAGATAGAATTCATCAGAGTCGTCGGACTCGGAAACAATGGTCCGGCAGTCCAGTGTGTTTTCATCTTCCGGATCGTCCTCCGTGTGATTGCTGAAGACGCCCATGTGACCGTATTCAGAGAGGAGATCATGGCTGATCTCTCCGTCGGTCAGGACGGACACGGCATCCCAGTCCCTGTCGGTATAGCGCATGAGAAAGTAATTGACCGCCTCTACACGGCTTCTCGGCCGGATGCAGGATTTTTCCAGGAGCAGGCGGCTTTCCATCCTGGTCAGGTTATCCTTTGTCAGAAGGAGGAACTGGTACATCGGCTGGCCCTCCGGAAGGCTGATCTGTTTCCGGCGGTTAAACTCCGCGTACTGCTGAACCAGGTGCACGGCCTCCCGTTCGGTGACGGACAGCTTGGAACCGCCCAGGCCCCCGATATAGGAAGCTTCCAGGTCCTGCTTCTCCTCATCTCCCGGATCCATCAGATAATCGAAGCGGTCGAATCCATATTCTACGGCATCAAAATAGAAATACTGCAGAAATTCATCGTGCGGTCCGTCAATGATTCTCCAGCAGATTCCCAGGCAGACAACGCCCATCAGGCGGGTGTCGGTAATCCAGGCATGCTGAAAACTCAGCGCATTGCGGTCCATGTATAAGGTGCCGGACGGCCGGGAAGATTTCTCCGGCTTGTCTTCCGGGTGGGAAAGTCCGCCTTCCAGAAGGGTAAAATTCTTCTTATTCTTCATGCCATCCTCCTCTCTGCATAATTTCTGTAACTTGCTGACAACTGGTAGATGCGGATGATGTGCGTTTTCTACGCTTTCTGCATCAGATAGGCAACTTCTGACGGGCTGAGTTTACGGAATCTGCCCGGCTTCAGGTGGCCCAGCACAATGTTTCCGTAAGCGATACGCTCAAGCTCCAGAACGTGGCTCCCGACAGCTTCCAGCATGCGGCGGATCTGACGGTTCTTTCCTTCATGAATCGTCATTTCCAGCACGGTGGAATGTTTATTGCACTTCAGGACATGGACGCGGGCCGGCGATGTCCGGAAGCCTCCGATGTTCACGCCGTTTCTCAGGAGCTGAAGCTGGCGGCGGCTCAGGCTGCCCTCTGCCCGGAGTACGTAGGTCTTTCCGACTTCATGCTTTGGATGTGTCAGATGATAGGCAAAATCGCCGTCATTGGTCAGGAACAGCAGTCCGGAGGTCTGGAAATCCAGACGCCCCACCGGATAGATGCGTTCCTCTACTTCCTGCATGAGGTCCATGACTGTCGGCCTGCCTTTATCATCGTGCACCGAAGTGATGCAGCCCGGCGGCTTGTTCAGCATGTAGTAAACCTTCGCCTGCTCCGTGTGCCGCACCGGCTGTCCGCAGACGATGACCTGGTCGCTGTCCTGCACGTCGTATCCCGGCTGGGTAAGGACGGCACCGTTGACTTTTACTTTTCCCTGACGGATCAGTTCATCCGCTTTTCTTCTGCTCGCAATTCCCGCTTCCGCGATGTATTTATTGATTCTCATGGAAATCTCTCCTTCGTGTAGAAGAGGCGGCGGCACATGCCGCCGCCCTGTGCAGGATTGTATTCAAATCGTTATTCCGCGTCCGGCTCAAGATCGCCAAGTGCTTTCGCAACCTGAATCATGACCGCGCATTCCATACGCTTTCTGAAGATCTTGCAGCTGTAATCGTAAACACCCTTGATGCTTCCGGTTCCGTGGTAGGCATTGGCCGCGCATCCGCCGGAACAGTACAGACGTGCCCAGCAGGTCCTGCATTCTTCTCTCGCGTAGACGTTGCACATCTTAAAGTCTTCCTTGATGTCCTCACGCGTGATGCCGTGCCAGATGTCGCCCATCTTGAACTGCTCATCGCCGACAAACTGATGGCACGGGAACAGATCTCCCCACGGGGTGACCGCATAGTACTCCGTACCGGACCCGCATCCGGAAATCCTTTTATAGATGCACGGTCCGCCCTGGAGATCCAGCATATAATGATAGAAAACAACCGGTTTTCCGGCTTTTTCTCTCTCCATCAGCCATTTAGCGAGGATCTCGTACTGGTGGAAAATTTCCGGCAGATCCTCCTCGGTCAGCGCATAAGGCTCGTCCGGGGAACAGACAACCGGCTCGATGGACAGGCGGTCAAATCCCAGATCTGCCATATGGAACAGATCCTCAGTGAAGTCCACGTTATTATGTGTGAAGGTTCCGCGGATGTAGTATTCCTTGTCCCCTCTGGCCTTAACCAGTTTCTGGAATTTCGGAACAATCACATCATAGCTGCCACGTCCGTCGATGAACTTTCTCAGGTGATCATGCACTTCTTTTCTGCCGTCCAGACTCAGGACGACATTGTTCATCTCTTTATTCGTAAAGTCGATGACGTCATCGTTGATTCCGACACCGTTGGTGGTCAGTGTAAAGCGGAAGTGCTTGTGGTGGTCCTTTTCAAGAGAACGTGCATAAGCCACGGTCTGCTTGACCACATCCCAGTTCAGAAGCGGCTCTCCGCCGAAGAAGTCGACCTCCAGGTTATAGTGATCGCCGGAATTGGCAACCAGCCAGTCGATTGCCTGTTTTGCGGTATCCAGGCTCATGATCGCGCGCTCACCGTGGAATCTTCCCTGACTGGCAAAGCAGTAGGAACAGTTCAGGTTGCAGGTATGCGCGACATGGAGGCACAGCGCCTTGACTTCCGTGTGGCGCTCTTTCAGAATGCCCGCGCTCGGCTCCCAGATGTCTTTCGCAAACAGCTTCTTCTCTTTTTCCAGCTCGTCGATGTCCGACATGGTCTGATCAATGTCCTCTGGCGTAACATCGTCTCTGTCACTGTATTTTGCCAGAATCTTTTCCCTGACAGAGGCACGGTCCGGCTCTTCTCCATGATCTTTTGCTTCACAAAAAAGCTGGATGATGTCATAAGCGACATCATCCACACAATGTACAGAACCGCTGTTTACGTCCAGAACAATGTTGTATCCGTTCAGCTTGTACTGATGAATCATTACAGGCTCTTCTCACACTTCTGGTTTGCAACGCCGCAGGAAGTCTTGCATGCACTCTGGCATGAAGTCTGGCACTCTCCGCAGCCGCCGTCTGCAATGCTCTTGTTCAGATCTCTTGTCTGGATCGTTTTAATTCTCTTCATGATAATCACGCCTTTCTGTTGATAGGATATATTTATTCATATTTTACCGGTACAATCCGTTGTTGTCAAATTTTACCGGCGGCTTATACTCTACAGCTTTTTACGGATTTCCGCAACTACATCTTCGATTTCCCTGCCGTCTCCGTCAACGGTGATGTCCGCATGCTTCTCGTAGTAGGGAATTCTGAGTTTATACAGATCCGCAAGGGTCTGTCCCTCTTCCATGGTCACACCGCGGCTGTCCAGGTTATCCAGACGTTTCTCCACGGTAGATTCCTGAATCCGGATATACACAACTTTTCCCGTCTTCCGCAGGCGCTCGATCGCGTCTTCCGCGAAAATCGCGCTTCCGCCGGTCGCAATGACGGTGTTTTCCGTATCAATGGACAGCAGCGCGCGGCGCTCTGCCTTTGAAAAATAGTCGTTCCCGTCCGCATCGATAATTTCCTGAAGGGTCCTCCCCTCCTGCTTTTCGATCACATCATCTGCGTCCAGGAAGTTCTTTCCGGATGCTTCTGCCAGGGCGGCACCCACCGTGCTTTTTCCGCATGACGGCATGCCGACCATAATTACATTCCCTTGCTCCTTCATTTTTGTCTCCAATTCCTCATTCTGAATACTTTCTTCTTCCCTCTCTGGTCTCAGAATGCCCTCTTCAGATATCTCCGGCAGATCATCCAGGCTTTCCAGCCCGAGCTGCTCCAGAAACTTATCTGTCGTACCGTATAAGATCGGACGTCCCACCCCCGAGGAACGTCCGCGGCTCTCTACCAGGCCCTTGTCGATCAGGCCCTCTACAACCCGGTCGCACTTCACGCCGCGGATCTGGTCGATCCGTCCGCGGGTCACCGGCTGCAGGTAGGCGATCACCGCAAGCACCTCCAGCGATGCCTGGGAAAGCCGTTTCTCCTTTACCGGTGTGCAGAGCCGGCGCACAAATTCCGCATTCTCCGGCGCTGTAATGAACTGAAAGGAATTCCGGATTCTCCTGACGCGGATGCCGCTGTCACGGTTCTCATACTCTTTCTGGAGCTCCAGAAAGAGCTGAACGGCCTCTTCTTCCGTCAGTCCGAACACCTTCGCCGCGTCTCTCGCCGGGAGCGGACGCCCCCAGACGTAGAGCATCGACTCCAGCGCGGATTTTATGATTTCTCTGCTTCCGGTCATGCCTCTCCCTTCTGTTCTGTATCTTCAGCGGAATTCTCTCCGCCAGAATCCTCCTCATCCGCTTTTTCTGCCTCTTCTTCCGGTGAAAAGTGATCCAGCGGCCGGCTGCCGGAAGAAACTTCAATTTCACCATACAGCCCCCACTGCCGGATATTCAGATAATGCCCCCGCACCATCTGAAGCACCGCGAGGAAGCTGACGATCGCGTCCATCCGCGTATTAGACGGCACCAGCTGGCGGAAATCCAGGACATCTTCATCCCCGGTTTTCAGGAAAACATCCCGGATCATTGCCATGCGGTTCTCCATCGTCTCCTTTTCCCGGCGCATGGTGGTATAGCGCTTCCGCGTATCCTCCAGACGTTTCTTTCTGTGCAGAAAGGAAGAAAAGGCATGAATAAATTCCTGCGTTCCCAGGCGCAGATATTCATCCGGATGGTTCGTATAATCCGACAGATCCTCCTGCGGTTTGACATACACGTCTTCCATTTCCCGGGCACGCTCCTGAAGAGCCTTTCCAGCCGCCTTGCAGCGCTTGTATTCCAGCAGCTGTTGAACCAGATCCTCTCTCGGGTCCTCCTTCACCACTCCCGGATTCTGTTTTTCCTTTTCCGAGCCCGGAAGAAGCATTTTTGACTTTATCCGCAGAAGCTCCGACGCCAGCACCATGAACTCCGAAGAAAGCTCGATATTCCAGTCCTGCATCTTATGCAGATAAGCCATATACTGCTCCGTAATCTCAGAAATCCGGATATCATATATGCTCATTTCCGAACTTTCGATCAGATAGACCAGCAGGTCGAAGGGTCCCTCAAACTCCGGCAGAGTTACCTTATAGCTCATGAACCAGTCTCCGCAGGCTCTCCGTGTACGGCGGCCGCGCGATTCCCTTCTCGGTAACGACGGCGGTGATGTACTTATGATCCGTGACGTCAAAGGCCGGATTAAATGTCTTTACCCCTTCCGGCGCCATCGGCTTCTCATACCACATCTTATAGATTTCCTCGCCGTCTCTTTCTTCGATCACGATGTCATCGCCGCATTTCGTATCCAGATCGATCGTAGAAGTCGGCACAAACATATAGAACGGAATCCCGTACTCCTTCGCCATAATCGCAGCCTGAGACGTTCCGATCTTATTCGCGCCGTCACCATTGGCCGCCATCCGGTCACATCCGACTACAACGGCCTGAATCCAGCCCTTTCTCATGGCAGAAGCCGCCATATTGTCACAGATCAGCGTGACATCCACCCCAGCCTTCTGCAATTCCCAGGAGGTCAGTCTGGCACCCTGAAGAAGCGGGCGCGTTTCATCCGCATAGACATGGAATCCGTATCCCTGCTCTTCACCCAGATAAACCGGCGACAGACAGGTCCCGTAACGCGCCGTGGCCAGGGCGCCCGCGTTACAGTGGGTCAGAATGCCCATGCCCGGCTTCAGCAGAGTCAGGCCGTATTCCCCCATCTTTCTGCAGGACTCCACATCCTCATTGAAAATCGCGTCCGCCTCATCCAGCAGCAGCCGTTTTGCATCCTCCACACTGCCGTTAAAGGAATCCAGCCGTTTCAGCAGCCGCTTCAGCGCCCAGCTCAGGTTCACCGCCGTCGGGCGGGAAGAATTCAGATACTCCGCTGTTTCCCTTACTTCCTTCTTAAAAGCCGCAAGACTTTCCGCACGGCTGCCTCTGACACTGACATACAGTCCGTATCCCGCCGCGTCTCCGATCGCCGGCGCGCCGCGCACCATCAGCTTCTTGATGGCATCATAAACGTCTTCCTTCGTCTTCAGCTCAATATATTTTTCCTCGTTCGGCAGAAGCGTCTGGTCCAGAATAACCAGCCTGCCATCCCTGAACGATATTGTTTCAAACTTCACTTCAGTCACTTCCTCACTGTCTGTCGGACAAAATCTACCCGGCAAGAGAATAAAACTTCACTGCCGCTGCCCGCCCTGCCGCATTTTCAAACATACGTGGATATATTCTAACATCATCGCATCCCATTCGCAAACCTTTCAGGCACGGAAGGATGGTGTCAAGATGTAGTGGGAGTTTTTGCTGACAGATCTCCAGGTGCTTTCGTGAGCTGTCTGCAGCCTGTACCTGAAACGCTATCCCGGCTCCCTTCGCACGTGCTCACGCTTCCGGCTCCGCCGGCCTTTTCCAGGCCGTCGATCGTCTGGCAGCGAGGCGCTCAGAAGTCCAGGCATCAGGCTACGTTACAGGCTCATGTTCAATCAGCTTGGCAGATCTCCTCCCGGCTCCACAGCCGCCGTCTGTTCTCAGACTTCACTCGCTTTTCTGCATAAAAAAAGAGACTGCCTTAAACAGCCTCTCTACCGGGACACCCGCCGCACAAAATCATTTCACCGAAAGGAAGGGAAAAATCATACAAAAGGAAACGTTCCGCAGCGTGTGCCAGAGTATTCCATTGAACATGGAGATCATTTCCCCGGATTAATCGTCATATCCGTGGCTCTCCATATAATTGTCAATGTTATTCTTTACAGCCAGACGAACCTTGGCCGGACGTGTGGATGCACCGCGTGCTGCAGCGCCTGTTCCTGCACAGTAGCCTGTAATCGCCTTCGTGTAGTTTCCGTTGAAGTAACGGAGGTTGTATGCCAGATAAGCAGATCCTGTCTTGATGCTGTACTTTGCTGTAAACAGCTTGCTTGCGGATACGCCGCCGAAAGTTCTTCCGAGCTGTGCAGTGGTCTGCATAATTCCGTAGTAGCCTGCCGGATTATATGCACGCTCAGTAAATCTGCTCTCGCACTGGGACATGGCCATCAGCACTCTCGCGCTGACGTTATACTGCTTTGCATAACTTACATATGTGTTGGCCAGTGACTTGGACTTGGAAACACTCAGTGAAGAATTCTGCGTTCTCATATACGCAGCCAGTCCGTTAATCGTGTTCGACGATGCGGCGTGTGCCTGCATACCGAATCCTGCGACAAACACAATCGCGATTGCCATAAGCAAACCTGCGGTCATTTTTTTCATACAAGATGTCATTTGTGATACACTCCTTATCGTTTCTCTCAAAAGTAGTTAACAGATCAGCCTGATTACTGATCCGGAATCCTGTACATTCTGTCCTTCTCGCTTCGGACTACGCGGATTCCGTTTCGCTGTTCAACATGGCCTTATTATACCGGAGATTCTTAAGAATCCTTTAAGCCTTAATGAGTCTTCACTGTTTCTTCACAAAACAACAGCGCAATTTGTTGCTACACACAACAAATTGCACTGCTTACACGTGTCTATGACACTAATGTATTCAATTTTCCTTAATATCTCTTAAGTTTCGTTTAAGAGTCTCTTGTGTTTTGATCGCTTTCTGAAGAAAAATCTTCACCGTATTTCTGCTGCTCTTTCGGATCCCATTTTTCCATCCTTTTCTGCTGCTTCTCTTCTCTGTTGGTATCGACAGCCTTGATATGCGGCAGCTTGTGATTCGGATCGGTCAGGAATACGTACAGATACACCCCCGCAATGGCCATCAGGACCAGTGCGTCCTTAATCAGCTCCCGGCTGACCAGAACGGCAGCCATCCCCATAATACCGCTGATTCCGTACAGCATCAGCACGGCACGGCGCTGCCCGAATCCGGATGCCATGAGGTGATGGTGGAGATGTCCCTTATCCGCTTCCATAATCGGTCTGTGATTGACCCAGCGGCGGACAATGGCAAAGAATGTATCGAAAATCGGAACACCGAGAACAATCACCGGGATGACTACCGCGATCACCGTGGACCTCTTCAGCGGCCCGACAACCGACATGGATGCGATCATGAATCCAAGAAACAGTGATCCGCTGTCTCCCATGAATATGCTTGCCGGATAGAAGTTATACGGAAGAAATCCCGCGCAGCTTCCTGCCAGCGAAATCATCGCACAGCACACCGGAATCATGCCATAGGTATTTCCGTGAATATAGGCAACATAAGCGATCGTCAGCGCCGCAATCATCGCCACACCGGCAGCCAGACCGTCCAGACCATCTACCAGATTGATCGTATTCGTGATGCCGACAATCCAGAGTACGGTGACGATAAAGCAGACCGCTGTTCCGAAATGGAGATCTCCGCCCCCCAAATAATTGGAGATCAGCTTGATCCGCAGTCCCATGGCGTACATCAGTGCAGCAATGAGCAGCTCAACCGTGAATTTCAGCTTTGCAGACAGATTTTTCAGGTCATCCAGCGCGCCCAGCGCATAAACCATACATCCGCCCACGGCTGCTGCCATCATGCCGGAATGATGATGAAGAAAGATCAAAATCGGTATGATCGTTCCCAGAAACATTGCCATTCCGCCAAATCTTGGAATTGGATGAGTGTGCATTCTCCGTGAATCTTTCGGAATATCCATCGCGCCGATTCTCGGCGCAATCCATCTCGCCGCTGGCGTTGCCGCGAGAGAAATGACAAACGAAAGGCCGAACAGGAGAAATACCGTAAATTTAGTGATCTGCATCCTGTTTCACCTCTTTTGTCTGATCAGCACGTTCTTCCGATTTTTCTTTTTCCGGATGCGGCAGATATTCAATGTCCATTTCCGCCTCGTCCAGAATTTCCTTTGCCAGCTCATCCGGATATCCGTCACGTACAACAATCCTCGTCAGGCCCGCATTGATAATCATCTTGGCACAGATACTGCAGGGGCTGTTGGTGATGTAAATGGTTCCGCCTTCGATACTCTGTCCCAGGGTTGCCGCCTGAATAATCGCATTCTGCTCGGCATGAAGCGCACGGCAGAGCTCATGACGCTGACCGGACGGAACATGAAGCTTTTCTCTGAGACAGCCGCCAAGCTGTGCACAGTGTTTCAGCCCCTTCGGCGCCCCGTTGTATCCTGTTGCGATGACATGCTTATCCTTTACGATCACCGCACCTACATGACGCCTGAGACAGGTCGAGCGCTGCGATGTCAGCTCCGCCATCTCCATAAAATATTCATCCCATGACATTCTGTTATCGATATATCCCCGATCCGTCATTTTATCCTCGTTTCCTGCCGATTATACCAGGCACGGCTCCCCGCCGTTCCGCTCTCTTTCACTATTTCCAGAAACTGATTACAGATTTTCCGCACAGCGCTTCATGCGCTCCGGATCATAGTAGATTTCCTTCAGGTACAGCCCCTGAGGAGGCGCCGTAGGCCCTGCATTCTGCCGGTCTCCTGACGCAATGATATCCGATGCTGATTCCGGAGCCATGCGGTGCAGCCCGATTTCCATCAGGGTACCGGCAATGATCCTCACCATATTATACAGAAAACCGTCTCCGGTCACCTCAATTTCAGCCACCGGTCCGGCCCCGGATCCCGGAGCAGCCGCACTTTCTCCCGGCCTGACGGCTAGTCCGTAAATCGTACGAACCGTTGTCAGCCTCGGATTAGATCCGGCTGCCTGAAAACACTGAAAATCATGCCTTCCGACAATGCCTGCCGCCGCCTCGTTCATCGCCTTCAGGTCCAGAGGCCGCTCCTCATGGCAGTAATAATTTCTGCAGAAAACCGGCATATGTTCAGCGTTCCAGATCCTGTAAACGTAAGTCTTCCCGACGCACTGATATCTTGCGTGAAATTCCGCCGGCACCTCTTCCGCCCGAAGGATTCTCAGATCACTGTTCTCCCCCGGCTCCGGCGTTCTGCCGTTCAGAATCCGGTTGACGACAAGTGGAATTTTTTCGACCGGCAGGCCGTATTCCCCTTGAAAGGTTGCCCTTTGTCCGAGAGCATGCACACCGGCGTCCGTCCGACTCGTTCCGTCCACTGTGACCGGAAAGCCGAGCACCCGCGTCAGCGTCTCCTCCAGCAGCCCCTGCACCGTCCTCACGTTCGGCTGACGCTGCCATCCACAGAAACGCGTCCCGTCATATTCCATTGTCAAAAGAACATTTCTGACCGTCATTTCCGACCCCGATTCCCGCTACGCGCGCGGCAGAATAATTTTTCTCTTCTCTTTCTTCTCTGCGCGGCGGTAGAGAACGAAACGGCGCCCGATGGCCTGCACAAACTCCGCGTCCAGTTCTTCCGCCAGCTTCTGACAGGTTTCCTTCGGGTTCAGCGTGCAGCCTTCCTGAATCTTCACCTTGACCAGTTCCGACGCTTTCAGTTTATCGTCGATCGATTTAACGACCATTTCAGAAAGGCCCGCCTTCCCGATATAGACGCTCGGATCCAGCTTCTGCGCCAGACCCTTTAAATAACTTCTCTGTTTACCTGTAATCATTCTGATTTCCTTTTCTATTTCCGTCCGTCCCGTCAGCTGGGATCGGACACTCATTCGATTTATCTTACCATAATTCCGGCTCTGCCGCTATTCCTGCACCATAATTCCACACAGATTACACGTAACCGGACAAAATTCACTCTTTCCGACGGGTTCACACAAGGAATCAGAGGAAAGCGCTCCGCGATGCCTGCTTCATCAGAAAACGGCCGGAACACCGCCCCGGCCGTAAGATTTCTGTGAAGCCTGTCCTCTCTCTAAATCCACGAACTGACCCAGATCCCGATATGATCGTGCAGGAAGAGGAAATAAATTACTGCCGACAGAAAAACATATGGAGCCATCGGCACGGCATCCCCTTTCTTCACCGTCTTTCTGGCAATCCGGATGACCAGATGTCCCGCCGACAAAAGCGCGGTCAGAATGAATATGGCAAGCATTCCATACACACCGCCGGTCAGCCCGACCGCCGCAAAAAGCTTGATGTCGCCGCCTCCGACTGCCGGCTTTTTATACGCCATCCTGCCGATCAGCGCGCCGGCTCCCATAATGAGAAATCCGGTGCAGGCGCCCAGGAGCATATCCTTCCAGCCATTCACATACGGAATCATGCCGATGCTGCTCACCGCCAGCAGAATGACCAGTTCATCCGAAATAATCCGGTACTTCTTATCGCCGATGGCAATTTCCAGAAGCAGCCAGAAAATACACAGTTCCGCAATTCCGTACTTCCAGTCCCTGCAGAAGCCGTAAACGGCTGCCGCCGCAAAAAACATAGAAAATACGTACTTCCACGGATAGCTCTTCACCCTCTGCCCGTCCGTATTCAGAAGTTCCTCACACGGCTTTTCTCCATAGTCTGTGAACCACTTCACCGGCATATGATTAAACAGATATACGGCGCCGTTTCCCATCAGAATTCCCGCCAGTACGCCGGCGAGGGCTTTTATGATGAGGGTGAGGGCTGTCATTCCTGTTTCCATGCTTGTTTCCTTTCTGTTTTCGCAAGCTTGCGGCTGCCGGGGCGGATAGCAAATAAAGTCGTTATGCAGATTTTGATACTGCCGCCGCTTCGGGCACTGGCGCTCCGAACGTTTCTGATAACGGTACGTCGTCACCGGCGGCAATTCTGAATCTGCGAAAATATATTATCTGGCAAATAAAAAGGCACAGATGCCTGCTCCCTGATATAATTGAATGAACCAGACACAATCATAAAGGAGCATATCTATGTCAGGTTCAAGTTTACCACAGGATCAGGGCGGACAGAACCTTTTTAATGCGATTTCTTTATTTTCTGTGTTTTCCAGATTGGAAGTCTGCTGCGCAGATGCAGGCTCCAGAAAGATAAGGTGTGTCTGTTATCCGGATATATAAAGACAAACTCTGCAATGTCAGTAATAGCCTGAGGAGCATAATTTTGATCAATATTATTGAATCTTACCCACAATGGACTGAAAATCCCCCGCGATGAACTTACCCCGCTGGAGCGTAGCCGTCTGCTCCGTGCCGGCCGGGATTATTGCGTATTTATCCGGTTACAGTTCGCGGGTTTGAAAATTATGGTCATCTACGGCGCGAGGTGCTCCGTGCCGGCCGGGATTATTACAGATATCGAAGCCATGCAGGTAATGAGGGCATTTCTCGCAAACGAGTAACGTATACGGTGCTCAAAATGCTCCTCAGTTCGACTGCATGTCTCCGGTCCCGGCTGCGGCACTTCGCAAAGCGCCGTATCTGCCCACAATACAAAGCCCGCGGGACATTAATTGGATAATTCCTGATTATCCTGTCCGTTGCTCTGCATAGCCGCCGGCGGTATTCCGAATTCTTCTAAGCAGACTATGAAAAATCCATATCTCGCCATCTTCTCTATACGTTTCTCATCGCTTATAGACAAAAAGCTCTGCAATTAAATCACAGAGCTTGAAATATCTTCACTAGTTATCCGGCGACGACGCTTTGCGAAGCACCACCCATCCCACGCGAAGCGCACTCATAGTAAGTCCTTTAACCTGATCGCAGACCTCTGAATCAGCACTGGAACGCCGATATAGAACCGGTCGTTTTCAGCAGCTGAACAGCGGATTCTGAGAGAGCGGCTGGCGATGGTGCATCACGGTGCGACGATGGCGGGACGGAAGTCATGCAGTCGAACTGAGGAGCACCCGGAGCACCGTTCCCGTCACACGTTTGCGGAGGATGCCCTCAGTTCCTGCATGACTTCCATGCTCGTTCCTGTCCCGTCCGTCGAAACGTGCGAGCGCCAGAGAAAGCCGCTCTCCTCCAGATCCGCTGACCTGATAATGAAAACGACCTACTTCTTATTCGGCTTCCAGGAGCTCTTCAGACTCGCGATCCGGTTAAAGACCTTCTCACTGTCAGTCGTAAGCTTACTGTCCGCAATATAGTATCCATGACGGAAGAACTGGAAGCGCTCTCCCGGCTGTGCGTCCGCGATGGACGGCTCCGCGTAGCCCCATGTGTCGCCCATGGAGTCTTCGTTGAAGCTGAATTCGCCGTTCTCGTCGACGTTCATCAGCTGCTCCAGGTTGCGGATGCGGATCTTGACGGCGGTAGAAGCTTCCACGAAGTGGATGGTGCCTTTTACCTTGCGGCCGTCATTGCTGTTTCCGCCCTTTGTCTCCGGATCGTATGTGCAGTGCAGCTCCTTGATGGAACCGTCTTCATTATGAATGACCTCATTGCACTTGACGAAATAAGCGCCCTTGAAGCGTACCTCATTGCCCGGGAAGAGACGGAAGTACTTCTTTACTGGTACTTCCATAAAGTCATCGCCGTCGATCCACAGTTCTCTGGAGAACGGGATCTCGCGCTGTCCCAGGTCCGGGTTGTTTCTGTTATTTTCAACCGGCAGCATCTCCGTCTGTCCTTCCGGATAGTTGGTGATGATGACTTTAATCGGCTTCTCTACAACATTTCTGCTGACAACCTGATTCTGGAGATCATTTCTGACGAAGTGCTCCAGCATGCCGACATCAACCGTGCTGTTGGACTTGGATACGCCGATTTCCTCACAGAATGCGCGGATGGCTTCCGGTGTGAAACCTCTTCTTCTGATTCCGGCAATCGTCGGCATTCTCGGATCATCCCATCCGTCGACCAGTCCCTCGTCAACCAGTTTCTTCAGCTTGCGCTTGCTGGTCATGGTGTTGGTCAGATTCAGACGGGCAAACTCGATCTGTTTCGGCGGATGCGGCCAGAAACCGACCTTTTCCAGAACCCAGTTGTACAGAGGACGGTGGTCCTCAAATTCCAGGGTGCAGACGGAATGAGTGATTCCCTCAATGGCGTCCTCGATCGGATGCGCAAAGTCGTACATCGGATAGATGCACCACTTGTCTCCTGTGTTGTGATGGGTGACATGGGAGATTCTGTAGATGATCGGATCTCTCATGTTCAGGTTCGGAGAACTCATGTCAATCTTCGCGCGCAGAACCTTTTCTCCATCGCCGTAGGCGCCGTCTCTCATTTCGTGGAAGAGTTTCATGTTCTCGTCAACGCTGCGCTTTCTGTACGGGCTTTCTTTTCCCGGCTCTGTCAGTGTTCCACGGTCCTCCTTAATCTGCTCCGGCGTGGAATCATCCACATAAGCAAGGCCCTTTCGGATCAGCTCTTCTGCGGCCTCGTACATCTTATCGAAGTAGTCGGATGCCCAGCAAAGCTTGTTCCAGTCAAATCCCAGCCACTTGACATCTTCCTTGATCTGGCGGACATAGACCTCATTTTCTTTTGTCGGATTGGTATCATCGAAACGCAGATTGCACTTTCCGCCGTATTCTTCTGCGAGTCCGAAGTTCAGGCATACCGATTTTGCGTGGCCGATATGCAGGAATCCGTTCGGCTCAGGCGGGAATCTCGTGTAAACTTCCCCTTCGTAGGTTCCTTTCTCATTATCTTCATCAATAATATTTTCAATAAAATTCTTTGGTCTGGTTGTTTCCGCCATAATCCTTACCATCCTTTGTGCAGTTTTGTATCGTATTTAAAAGTTTTTGCGATCTTTATTCTTAGTCTTTAATTCTATCATAAATTGCCGCTGCAGAAAAGGACGTGCGCGGTATCCTTCAGGATCTGCTCCTGATTTTCAACTTTTCCTTCAATCACCATGACCAGAAGTTTCTGCAGTGCTCTGCCGATCTGCTTTCCCTGTGGAATACCGGCATCCATCAGACCGCGGCCGGTTACCGCCAGCTGTTTCAGATTCCAGGCCTGTCCGGACTCCTGAATTCTGCGGAGCTCCCTGCCGGCCTCTTCAGCATCCTGCGCAGTTTTTCCTTCCTGCGGATAAATCTTCCGGATCTCCAGCATGCCCGATACAGCCTGACTGCCGTACTGCATCATCTGGAGGCGGAGCACCATGTTATCCGCAGAAACCGGCTCCTGAAGGGCCTGCTGAATCCGTTCGCAGCTTTCCATCGTCTTATGATCCAGCCGGAGATCCCGCAGAGCCTTTCTCAGATTGTCCGGGAACAGCACACTGAGCCTTTCCTCAAGATTGTCCGGAAGATTTTTAATTTTCCGGAGGACCTGATCTTCCGCCATCGGGAAGATTCCGCATTTCAGAAGTTCTTTCCTGTACGCCGGCAGCACTTCAGAAACGCCGGTTCCCAGGACCAGCTTGGTAAACTCAATGCCGACACGTTCTCTTGCGACTTTGCGGACAGTTTCCGCCATTTCACTGGCTGCCCGGGCCGTCTCCTCTTCAATTTCAAATCCCAGTTTGGAAGAAAAGCGGAAGGCCCTCAGAATCCGCAGAGCATCTTCTGAAAAACGCTTCTCCGGCTCTCCGACGCAGCGGATCAGATGCCTTTTCAGATCCTCCGTCCCGGAAAACGGATCGATCAGTCCTTTCTCCGGATCATAAGCCATCGCATTGATCGTAAAGTCTCTTCTGGCCAGGTCTTCCTTCAGACTGCGGGTAAAGGTCACCTCATCCGGATGTCTCCCGTCGCTGTATGTCCCGTCAATGCGGTATGTTGTAACTTCTACCGGTTTCCCCTGCGAAATCGCCGTTACTGTCCCGTGCTGAATCCCCGTATCGACAGAACGGAGCCCGATGAAACAGTTCTTCATTTCATCCGGCTCCGCCTCTGTACAGACATCCCAGTCGTCCGGCAAAAGGCCGAGAATACTGTCGCGGACACAGCCGCCGACAATATAAGCCTCGTACCCTCCGTCATGAAGCCTCTTCAGCACTTCGGTGACATATTCTGGTATGTTGATATTCACGTGTATACTCCTGATGCGCTCTTGCGCGTTTATATTTTGTCTATGCTGTATGTACCAGACTGCAGGTCCATTCTGCGGCACAGTGACTGCAGACTCCGGACGCGTCCGGCACGAGCAGGCCGCACTCATGATCCTGGAATTTCTGCTCCTCCTGCTGCTCATGGAACTCTGCGTCCTGATGAATCTGGTCGTTCGATGTACGCAGAGGATCCTCATTCATGGACGCCGAGGGATGCTCCTCTCCGGAAGTCTCTTCCGCCTGCTTCAGACGTTCCTCAAGCTGATTTCCGATCAGTCCCATGTCCAGCAGCTCTTCCTTATCCTCCGGGAACCAGGCATTATACATCTCCGACATATGATGCGGCTTCAGCGCCTCTTTTGCGTGACGCAGACCCGGCAGTCCCATGTCTTCCTCACGGTTGACAAAACGGATCTCCTCCGGCAGCTGCTTGCAGAATTCACTGCAGACGACCTGATAGAGACCGCGGAACTGGAGATTGGCCTTCTCAAAATGCTCGGCTGCCGTGTTCTCGCTCATGCGCTCGCCGATGGCGTAAGCCTGCAGACGTCCGTCGATAAAAATTCCTACGGAATACACATCATCACGGTCAATGAAATTCATGATCTCATGGATCGCGTGACGCTCCTCGGACAGACTGCGCATCTCATCATCAGAGCGCTCCTTCCCATCGCGGATCATCTCCGTCAGAGCGATAATCTCCGACTTCATGTCCTTTGTCAGCGGCTTTGCCTCATATTCAAAATTTTTCTTGAAATAGTTCATATGGTTCTTCTTCTTATGAAGCGCGCGGCCGCTCAGCGTAGTGAGCTTGTCGCGGTCATAGACATATTCGTCATCGTCGCGGTCATGCTCGAACTCCAGCTCCGGCACAGCCTCCTGAAGAAGATCTTTCAATCCCCCCGGAATCAGACGCACAGAAAACGGAATTCCCTTCTCCGTAAATCTCTTCCGGCCTTCCAGAATCGCCCTTCTCAGGCTTTCCTTCTCATACTTTCCGGTCTTCGTCAGCGGCATGACGAAAACTCCGGCATCTTTTCCGTCTTCCATCTGGAAAACATTCTCGAACATCAGGTAGGAATCCATTTCCTCCCAGTTCAGATCATAATCCTGCCGCCAAATATAGTTGGCAAGGAATGTAAACCCGGCCCCCTGATAGTCATATCCATTACAGTAACTTCTGAGCGTTTCCACATCCTCTTCCGTCATACGGCTCAGTGAATGTGTCCATTTCTCATTGCTCATAAATATACTAACCCCTTTTCTGCGCGCATTCAGCGCGGCTCTCTGCCTCTTTCGGTTCTTATCGTGTACTCATCTGTTTCGTTACCATGCCATTATACCCATGACAGCGAGGAAATTAAACAGGCAGGATCGATTTCAGGCTCTTTATTATCTTTACCGATAAATGCTGAAATTAATATTGAAAACGGTCAGGACGCAGAGCAGCCAGCCATTTCAGATTGGTCCTGTCAAAGGATACCGGCGTGACAGATGCATAGCCCTGCGCGAACGCTGCCAGATCATAGGCCGGATCTGCGTGGGTGAAGTCCTGCGGATTTCCCATCAGCCTGTAGCCGCCGTCTTCCTGCAGACGGAAGCCGTCCTTGAAATTCCGGTGCCCCAGCCGTGTGACCAGAACTCCCTTCAGTTCTTCCTCAGGAAGGTCCGGGACATTGATATTGATCAGGGAATCTGCCGGAATCTCATCTTTCATCGACAAAACGCACCGCGCAAGGGCTCTGGCGGCCTGAAAGTGTTCCGGGTTATGGCCGCCTACAGAAACGGCTGCCGCCGGATACCCGCTGACCGCGGCTTCCATGGCCGATCCGACCGTTCCGGAATACAGGGTGTCAACACCGAGATTGCTTCCCAGATTGATTCCAGAGTAGACGATGTCCATGTTTACGCCCTGCGCCTTATAGAACTGCAGACCGATCTTGGTACAGTCAGCCGGTGTTCCTGTCGTCTGAAGTGCAGCGCTGGCACCGGGAAATGAGACCTCCTGCACATACACATGCTCGCCGATTGTGATGGAATGGCTCTTTCCGCTGCGCTGCCGGTCCGGAGCGCAGATATAGACATCGCCGGCAGAGGAGAGTTCTTCTGCAAGTTCCCGGATTCCCCGTGCCTGAATGCCGTCGTCATTCACCAATAGGATATTCATATATTTAAATTTCTCCTTGCTTCTCTGCGTTTTGTTAATCCATCTTCATGACTTTACCGATGGAATCATGGATGACCAGATCTGCGCGGTCGTCATAGGATGTCTCCGACTTATTGATCAGGACCAGATGGCTTCCGCGGAAATAGTTGACGAAGCCTGCCGCCGGGTAAACGACCAGGGATGTTCCGCCGATGATCAGAACGTCTGCGTTGCTGATGGCGTTAACCGCGCCGGTGATCTGCGCCTCGTCCAGGGACTCTTCATAGAGGACAACGTCCGGCTTGACTCTGCCGCCGCAGCTGCAGTATGGAATGCCGTCTTTACAATTGTTTTCATCCATGACATAGTCCAGGTCATAAAACTTGTGGCATTTCTCGCAGTAGTTCCGGTTGACACTGCCGTGGACTTCATAAACGGTCCTGCTCCCGGCTTTCTGATGGAGGCCGTCAATATTCTGGGTGACAATGGCCTTCAGTTTCCCCATCTGCTCCAGTTCTGCAAGAGCCTTGTGGGCATCGTTCGGCTGTGCTTCCGGGTGAATCAGGTTTTCTTTATAGTACTGCCAGAATTCTTTCGTGTGCTGCATATAGAAGCTGTGTGACAGCATGACTTCAGGCGCATATCCGTATTTCTGCTTTGCGTGGTAAAGTCCGGATTCAGAACGGAAATCCGGCACTCCGCTTTCTGTGGAGACTCCTGCTCCGCCGAAAAATACGATATTATCTGACGCGTCTACGATTTTCTTTAATCTCGGATCCATAATATGCCTCCCGTTATCCGCATCTCGTTGATTTTCTGCGCATTATTTTTTGTCAGTTACTGTCTATAGTTTATCACATTCCGGGAGTTTATACAGCCTGACCGACTTCCTCGTCGGAAAGATGGAAAAGGATCAGCCCACCCTTTTCCTCATATCCGGTATCCCAGAGCGCCGGGAAATAAACCCATTCGGCCTCGCTGTAGGTGACGGTTTTTACCTCGCGGGTCTCCGCGTTATATCCGGCCAGGATAAACCAGTGCCATACATAATCCTCAAAAAAGCGGTCCCGGTGCTTTAACATCAGCATCGGAACGGGAAGGCCCGCATCGATCTGCTCTTCAATTCTCTGGAAGGCGGTTTCCTGCGGTACATCCCCCGGGAGTTCCTCCATCCGGATGCCGTTTTCACCGTGCTGGCGCAGGTAGGCACCGAAGCCGTCAGTATAGATGCTCAGACGGTCAATGCCGCGGAATCTCGGACGCAGATAGGGTTTCATCTGGGCGCCGAAGGCTTTATAGTCTTTCTTTTTGAGATCATGGACATCGAATGGATAGAGGTGCTTTCCAAAATGCAGCGAAAACCAGATCGAGCTGTCACATGCAGTCTCTGCGGCACATCCGCCCAGGCGCATCATCGGGTCGGTGAACCAGTCCTGGTTTCCGCCGATGGATGAACCGATGGTAAAATAGTTCAGTTCCTGTCTCCCCTGTGCTGTTCTGCTCATCTTTCTGCCCCCTGTCCTGCCGCATCCGGACACTCCCGTCCTGTCTCTTTCTGCTCTGGACGGTCTGATCCTGCGGCACTCCGATCATCGAAAAAAGGGCCCTCTCATCCGGCCCCGTATACAAGAAAAGAGGCCCGATAGAGCCGGCCTCTCTTCTTCTGCCTTATATAATTTTTTATCCTTAAGGACATGGGTTTAAACACTAATTTGCGCTTTTTACACACATGCTCGTGCTGGTGAAATACTGACGTACAGGCGTGTGCTGCAGTGCCGTGGCAATCACGATGGAAATTACGATGCCGACACTGAACTGACCGATGTTTTCCGGTACACTTGCAAGAGCGATGGCCCAGGTGCCGTACATGACCTTGGCCGCCAGGGCGTATCCGGCAACCATGACGAAACCTCCGACGATCATACCAAAGATCTCAAACGCAGACAGCATATGACGATGCTTTTCTTTCCCGGCATATTTCTTAGCGGCATGATCCAGGAACAGACCTGCAGCCAGAGCCATAAAGAACTTGGTTCCCAGTGTCCACGGTGCGTAATAAGCGTAGCCGCCCAGCAGGTCAGCCAGACAGGAACCAACGCCTGCCGCAATGGCTCCATTCTTCTTTCCCAGCAGCATGACCGCGAGGAAAATTGCCGCGTCACCCAGATGTACATAGCCCTTGGTTACAAACGTCGGCATTTTAAAGAAATATGTGGAAACCAGAATCAGGCACATCATCATTGCAGTGAGTACCATTGTATTCAGTTTACTGCCTCTTCTTCCGTTCTGCATGATAAAAACTCCCTTCATTTACTTACTTTGTGTAGATTATGATAGCACCAAAGTGTTATTATAGAAATAGGCAAATTTATTTATTTTTATATATACAGTTTTACGGAGGAAGGAAAATGAACCTCTTATCTTTGGTTCTTGACCACAATTCCAGGGACCCAATGTATACACAGTTATTTCACTGGTTCCAGGCGGCAATTGAAGACGGACGGATTCAGCCGGGAGAAAAACTGCCTTCACTGCGCGCTCTCTCCCTGCAGCTTTCTGTCAGCATCACCACCGTGCAGGCCGCCTATAACCAGCTGGTTGTGGAAGGATATGCCTCCAACCGGCCCCAGTCCGGCTACTACGCCGAAGACCTGCGCAGTGCAGTGCCCCAGATCCGGCCATCCGCGGAAGCACACCGGGAATCCTTCCAGAAATACATTACACGTGAACCCAAATACCGCTGCGACCTTTCCAGTTTCAATTATGCAAAGTGGAAAAAATGTATGTCAAAAGTGCTGAATGAATATCCGTCTCTTCTCCTGTCGGAAGGTGACCCTCAGGGCGAGCCCGCACTCCGGGAAGAAATTTCCCGTTACGTCTACAATGCCCGCGGGGTAAACTGTACGCCTCAGCAGATCGTAATCAGTGCGGGCACGCAGCAGCTGACCAGCCATCTGGTCCGCATCCTGAAGGAACTGAACATCCACCTGATCGCCACGGAGAACCCGGGCTATCAGCCGGTGCAGAAAATTTTCCGGGATAATGGGTATTCGGTCATGCCGATTCCGGTGAAAAAAGACGGCATCGTCATCGAACAGCTTCCGGAGAACGTCTCTTCGGCCGTTTATGTCAATCCCTCCAACCAGTTTCCAACAGGAAGTGTTATGCCCGTCGGCCGCCGCTATCAGCTGCTGGACTGGGCGGAGCGGAATCACAGCCTGATCATTGAAGACGACTATGACAGTGAACTGCGCTACTTCGGAAAACCGATTCCCTCTCTTCAGGGCCTGCGCAGCGACTCCCCGGTTGTATATCTCGGCTCCTTCTCTTCTACATTGTTTGCCGCCATCCGCATGAGCTACATGGTTCTGCCGGAGCCGCTTGCAGATATTTTCCAGAACATAAAATCCCAGTACGACCAGACCAGTTCCAAGACGGAACAGCTGACTCTGGCCCTGTACATGGAGCGCGGCTACTATGGCATCCATCTGAAAAAACTCCGCACACTTTATGCCCAGAAACTGAAGACCGCCCTCCGTGCACTGGAAAGTAACGGAGCAGATTTCCTGACCACCCTGAACCGGAGCTCCGGCATCCATATCCCCCTGCTTGTCCGGCTGCCGAAAACACTCACAGAATATACGCCGGAAGAAATCTCCCGGCGCCTGTGCAGTGCCGCTGAAACACTCCGGCTGAAAGTCCTGCCCCTGCCTTCGGAATCTGCCCCGGGAAGATGCGGCCTCCTATTCTACTACAATCAGATTCCACTGGATGAAATTTCCGAGGCAGTAAAAGACATGACAGGAAAATGGCGGCAGGTCCTGAAGGAACTTTCTGAATTCAGGGTTTGATCATTTCGCTGGGATGTAACTTTGACTGGAACTGCAGCTAAACAGCGGCTAGGGAGATGTTCCACAAAAAAGGAAGCCCCTGGGCTCAGATACTGAGCAGGGACTGTGGAATAACAAGAGATATACTAAGCTGAACAAACGTGAAATTGTATGCAGCCTGATGCCTGGGCCTCTGAGCGCCTCGCTGCCAGACGATCGACGGCCTGGGGTGTGCAGCCCGGAGAAGGCCGGCGGAGTCGGAAGCGTGAGCATGCGCGAAGGGAGCCGGGAGGCGCTCCAGGCATCAGGCTGCGTACAGCTCACGAATGAACGCTGTTTAAGATTCCTTCTTGAATTTAAAGCCGCTCGTCTTGTAAATCTTCCCGCCGCGGGTGATGATCAGGCATTCATAACCCTTTTTCTTCTCGATAAATTTCAGCGCCTTCTTCCGGCCCATCAGAAGACAGGTCGTCGCCATGGCATCGCAGTCAACGGAATGTCCGTCTTCTGCCATAATTGTCACGCCGCTGATATCGGTGTCCGCCGGACGTCCCGTTGTCGGTTCCAGAATATGGTGATAGAGTTTGCCATTCTTGCGGAAATAGCGTTCATAAATTCCGGAGGTAACGATTGTCTTATTGCTTGCCCTTGTGCTGCCGACGATTTCACTCATCTCGGAAAACGGCTTTTCGATACCGATCTGGAAGGGTTTTCCTTCCTTGTTTCCCACACAGACAATGTTTCCGCCCAGGCTGATAATGGCGCTCTTCACTCCCATCTCCTGCAGGTAGTCACCGATATGGTCGGCAATCCAGCCCTTCGCGATTCCGCCCAGGTCGATTTCTCCCTCGGTCGTGCCCATGGTAACCGTGTTTCCATTAACGTGAATCTGCTTGTAACCGACATACTTTACCGCATTCTTCAGCTGCTCATCCGTCGGAAGCTTATGCTTTTCCGCATGCCAGTTATAGAGATCTTCGGCTTTTCCAATAGTGATGTCGAACAGACCATTCGTTTCATTTCCGTATTTGATTCCGTCATTGATGATCTGCGCCGTGATCGGATGCACCTGCACCGGCTTCCCTCCGGCATGATTGATCTTCCAGATATCCGACCCCTTCTTGGTCTTGCTCAGGATGTTCTCATACTGACTGCAGCGCTTAAACGCCTTCGCGATGATATCATCCGCCTTGTCTTTTGACATGCTGTAGATGGTAATCTTGCAGATCGTATCAAAATAGTAGCTTTCCTTCGTGTGGGACGGGACAGAATCCGAACTGGATTTCTGCGGCGCACAGGCGGTTTGTGGTATAATGATGCATGCAGTCATGACAATCGTCAGAATGACTGTGATCAGTTTTTTCATAGAATATATCCCTTTCTGGAGTTTTTGATATGTTCAAAGTCATAAAAAAAGCAGATATCCTGCTTCTGATTGCCCTTCTGGCGGTCGGATTTCTGTTTTCCTGGCTTTCCGTCCGGGGCAATGTCACCGGAAAATATGTTGAAGCCAAGGTAGACGGAAAACTGTACGGAAAATACAGCCTGGCTGTAAACCGAACCGTTACCATACGTCAGAACGGACATACGAACAAGTTTATCATAAAGAATGGCAGCGCGCAAATGGTGGAAGCCAGCTGCAAGAACCAGATCTGCGTGCACCACAAGCCGATTTCCCGCGCAAACGAAAGCATTGTCTGCCTTCCGAACCGCGTGAGTCTGGAAATTGTCGGAAAAGACAGCAGTCAGGAAGGAGGAGGATACGATGCCGTCGCGCACTAACCAGCACACCAGGCGCACACAGCGCCTGACCGCATCCGCCATGTTCGCCGCCCTTGCGCTGATTTTTTCCTACATTGAAGCGATCCTGCCAGTCAATGTCGGCGTTCCGGGCGTAAAACTCGGCCTGGCCAACCTGATTATCATCATCGCCCTGTATGAACTGGACGCAAGATATGCCTTCTTCATCAACCTGATCCGCATCTGCCTGGCCGGCCTTCTGTTTACCGGCGTCATGGCCATGCTCTATTCACTGGCAGGCGGAATGATCAGCCTCCTGATCATGGTCCTGCTGAAGAAGACCGGGAAATTTTCCATGATCGGCGTCAGTATGGCCGGCGGCGTGTCCCACAATTTCGGACAGCTGCTCGTCGCCAGCTTCGTGGTCTCGAACATCAAGATGTTCATCTACTTCCCGGTTCTGGTCTTTACCGGAATCGCTTCCGGCATCGGCATCGGCATCGTCGCTTACATCATCGACCGCCGCATTCCAAGGTCCCTGCTGCACTGATCTGCCGCAGGACAAAGGCTGAACGGGCAAGGAAAGCAGTCCGCCCACAGCCCCCGCATCCGCCAACAATATATACTTGTCATATATGGAGATAAAAATAATGAAAGATGAAATTACCGCACTTCAGCAAGAAATGAAGGAACAGAACATTGATTTATACTTTATTCCCCCGACCGATCCGCATAATTCGGAATTCCCTCACCCACATTTCAAGGCCATCGAATTCCTGAGCGGCTTCACCGGAGAATCTGCCTGGATGATCGTCTCCCGGGAAAACGCCTGGCTCTGGACAGACGGCCGCTTCTTCCTGCAGGCTGAAAAACAGCTGGCTGGGACCGGAATCACACTGATGAAAATCGGTGTAAAGGGTGTCCCGACAGTGCTGGGTCTTCTGATGCAGCTGGTAAAAAAGCGCCGCCGCATGGTTCTGGCATACGATGGACGTGTGGTCAGCGCCAAAATTGCCAATGTCTGGGAGCAGCAGCTCTCTCCGATGGGCGTTATTATGAAAAATCATGTGGACCTGATCAGCAGTATCTGGACGGACCGCCCGCCTCTTACCCCCTCTGCCCTTTATGTTTTGCCGCCTTCCTCTTCCGGAATGCCTGCATCCCGGAAAAAGAACAGAATGATGCGCGAAATGGTTGAATCCGGAGCAGACTGGCTCCTCCTGTCAGATCTTACAGAAACGGCATGGACAACGAATCTGCGCGGAACGGACATCGCCTGCACACCGGTTTTCTATTCCTATCTGCTGATCAGCGCCAACCCGGATCAGCTCACTCAGCTGTTCCTGCTGCCAGGCGCAGAAATCAACGATACAGCAGAGGATTCCGATGAAGCTCAGGAGAACCTGGGATTTCTGACAATCAGAAGCTATGATGAAATTGAACAGGCCGTCCGCAGTCTGCCGCCTGACCACACAATCTGGATGGATTCCAATACGGTCAACGCATCCGTCTATCATGCCGCTGCAGAGCGCCATGTCATCATCGACCAGCCGACACCTGCAAGTCTGATGAAGGCCGTGAAAAATGATATTGAAATCGCAGCCACCCGCGAAACGATGGTCTATGACGGCTGCGCCATGGTCGAGTTTATTCACTGGCTGAAAACGACCGTCAGCAGACACACGATCACAGAAATGGACGCGGCAGAATACCTGAAACGCCGCCGGCTGGAGCAGCCTGGCTGTTTTGACCTGAGTTTCCCGACCGTTTCCGCCTACGGTCCGGATGCGGCTCTGATCCACTACTTCCCGACTCCAGAGTCAGACGCGGAGCTGAAAGCGGAAGGGTTCCTGCTGGTCGACAGCGGCGGGCAGTACACCACCGGAACCACAGACATCACCCGCACCATTGCCCTTGGGCCTCTGACGGATGAAATGAAAGAAGTGTATACCCGTGTTCTGAAATCACACATCGCTCTTGCCACTGCACACCTGGGGCCGGACGCATCCACCTGCGTTCTCGATAAACTTGCAAGAAAGCCGCTCACGGATGCAGGTATGAATTTCAACCACGGAATCAGTCATGGAATCGGACACGTCCTTTCCGTTCACGAAGGTCCGAATATCATCGACCCGAAAGTGGAATGCCCTATGATCAGCGGCATGATCCAGTCTGATGAACCTGGTGTATACCTGGAGGGAAAATTCGGCGTCCGCATTGAGAACGAACTGCTCTGCTGCGCAGATACCGCGGAAGACCGGTATTTTGAGACGCTGACGCTCTGCCCGTATGAGCGCGATGCCATCGATACCAGTCTTCTCACAGAGGATGAAATCAACTGGATCAATGCCTATCACAGACGTGTGGAAGACGCTCTGCTTCCCCACCTTCACAAGGAGGACCGGAAGTTCCTGCAGGTCATGACAGCACCGCTGTAATGCCGCCAAGAGAACACCACTCATCAGGCCGGCGCTCTGAAAACAAAAAAAGAACAGGACTGCTTCTCCGGATGATCTTTCATCCCGGATAAAGCGGTCCTGTTTTTTTAAGTATTTCAGAATCTGAAATGACGCTCAGCACATGTTCCTGACGCCGGCGGCCGCAGATTCCGTAATTTCCTGGCTTTTATTATTTGTCCAGTACACCCAGAATATTCGGTATCAGCTGCTTCTTTCTGCTGACTACACCCGGCAGGAGGATGCCCGGCTCACTGTCGTCAGATGCCTTGGCATCGAATCCGGCTTCCAGAGTCTTCTCTGCGTCTGCTCCGGCATAGAGCATGCGGCTGCTCTGATCCTTTACGCTGGTCAGCATGAAGAATACCATGGATGTGCCGTCTTTCTCCAGTGTCTTCGGAAGGTACTCCAGCAGCATGTCCTCAGCCTTCTTCATATTAGCTGCGCTCATGAAGCTTGCCTGACCGACACCGAAACGTACTCCGCCATGCTCGAACAGCTTGAAGTCCTGGTAGCAGATGTCTTCTGCTGTCTTTCCTTCCAGATTTTCACCGGCCTCAAACATATGCTCGGCCAGCTCTTCAGGATCAACACCGGCAATCTTCGCCAGTTTCTTTCCTGTCTCGACATCGCGGTCTGTGCATGTCGGGGAACGGAAAAGCAGTGTGTCGGACAGAAGTGCGCTGAGCAGGAGTCCTGCCGTTGTCGGATCGATCTCAACACCCTTCTCCTCATACAGGGAAGTTACGATCGTTGCGGAGCATCCTACCGGCTCACAGCGGAAGTAAATCGGATCATTCGTCTGGATATCGCCGATCTTGTGATGGTCAACGACCTCCATAATCTTTGCGTCTTCAATGCCGTCTACACACTGTGTAGTTTCCTGATGGTCAACCAGAATCAGCTTGTCACAGTTCTTAACCTCAAGCTTTCTGCGGCTGATCAGACCGATGTACTTTCCTTCCTGATCCAGTACCGGGAAGTGAATGTGACGAGTCTCATCCATAACTTCTTTTACTTCAGAAAGCGGAGTATCCGGTGTGAAGGAACGTACTTCTTCTGCCGGTGTCATCAGGTTCTTTACCGGTACAGCCTGAATGATCAGGCGTGCAGCTGCATAAGTATCAAACTTGGTCTTAATGATTACGCAGTCCTTTGTCTCGCCCAGCTCAGCAACAGACTTGGAAACCTCTGCACCCAGGCAGACGATCAGAACTTTTACGCCCATGTTCAGGGCTGCAACCTGCGCGTCGACGCGGTTGGCAACCATGACAATGTCTCCCTCCAGCAGATTGTTCTCGAATGCTTCCGGAGTGCCGGCGCCGACCAGAACCTTGCCCTTTGTCAGGATTTCTTCCGGATCACCTGTTACGAACTCACCTTCCAGAACAGCGGCGATGTTCTTTACCGGTGTCTTTTCTCTGGACAAAACATACGCGTCAAGGGCATCCATGTTTCCCTTTGACAGGTCGTTCAGTGTGACCACTCCGGCCAGTTTTCCTTCATCATCGGTTACCGGCTGTGTGGTGAGTCCGGAATCGCGCATTGCATTCCAGGCCTCGCGCAGACTTGCCATCGGTGGAATTCCCGGAACATCAGCAACGTCCAGATCCTCTACCTTGCTGCTGACGTTGTAGCATGGCTTTGGTGCCTCAACCTTGAAGCGGTCCAGCACATACTGTGTCTCTGCGCTGACTTCTCCGGCTCTGCATGCTTCATACTCTCCGCCGCCAAGCTTGTTTTTCAGATTGGTGTACGCAAGTACGGAGCAGATGGAATCTGTATCCGGATTCTTGTGGCCGATTACTTTGATTTTGTTATCTACTTTGATATCCACTTTTTCCTCACCTGTATTCTTCTAAAAGGCTGTAACGAAAAAAAAGGAGCAGAAGAAGCTGATGCTTCTCCTGTTCCCTGAATGAACTAAGCGTTTGGCTGTGTGCCTTCAGCTTCTGCTTTCTTTGGAACCGGCGCAGCCGCAGCAGCAGCTTTCTTCTTTGCCGAGTTCTTTACCAGTCTCATATTAATGATGTTGCCTGTCGGGCATACCTTCTCACACATTCCGCATCCCTTGCACTTGTCAGGATCGATGTAGGACAGGTTGTTGTTTACATGAACGGCATCGAACTTGCAGACGCTCTCGCACTTCTTGCAGCCGATGCAGGCGTTCTTGCATGCCTGCATAGCGTCTTTTGCCTTCTGCGTGTTATGGCAGCGGACAAATACAACGTTCTTCTCCGGTCCAAGTCTGATCAGGCCGTTCGGGCATGCCTTTACGCAGGCTCCGCAGCTTGTGCATGTGTCACGGTTAACCCATGCGACACCGTCTCTTACATGAATGGAATCAAACTGGCATGCAGACTCGCAGTCGCCGAATCCCAGACATCCGAACGGGCACTGGTTAATGCCGCCGAAAATGGACTTTGCAGCCTTGCAGGTCTTGATGCCCTTATACTCCATAACTTTCTTAGATGCTTCTGATGTTCCGTTGCACATTACGACAGCAACCTGACGGTCGCCCTCTCCTGCGCTGACGCCCAGAATCTGCGCCAGTTTTTCTGCAACTGCAGCTCCGCCGACCGCACACTTGTTACACGGTACGGAGTGGTCTGCAGCCAGAGCGTTTGCATAGTCGTCGCATCCTGCGTATCCGCATCCGCCGCAGTTTGCGCCCGGGAGCTCTTCACGGATTTTTACCGCTGTCTCATCAACCTCGACTGCAAATACTCTGGATGCATAGGTCAGGCAGATCGAAGCTACGAATCCGATTGCAACGACCAGAATAATAGGAATTGCTATACTCATCTAGTCTGCCTCCTTATGAGAACATGCCGCTGAAGCCCATGAAGGCCAGGGACATGATTGATGCTGTAACCAGTACGATTGGTACTCCGCGGAAGGATTCCGGGAAGTTCTCCTCGTCGACCAGCTTTGTTCTTACTCCCGCCATCAGTACCATAGCGAACAGGTATCCAACGCCGCCGCCCAGTGCGTCAACGATGGACTCGATGAAGTTGTATCCGTCTGTGATGTTGGAAATACAAACACCGAGTACCGCGCAGTTCGTGGTAATCAGCGGCAGGTAAACACCCAGAGCCGTGTACAGTGCCGGCATGCTCTTCTTCATGAACATTTCGATCAGCTGTACCAGGAAGGCGATGACCAGAATGAACACGACGGTCTGCAGATAACCGAGGCCGAAAGCGTTCAGCAGCTGCTGCAGAGGCCATGTAGCAAGCGTTGCTACAACCATGACGAAGATTACCGCGTAACCCATTCCCTTGGCGGAGTCCAGATCCTTGGATACTCCGAGGAAGGAACAGATTCCCAGGAACTGAGCCAGAGGGTAGTTGTTAATCAGTATCATACTGATAAAGATGACAATTAATGACTTTATCATGACACTATGCCTCCTTCTTCTTCAGATCCTGTGCTTCCTGGAACAGGTCAACATCGCCGACGTCCTTGCGGATCTTGCTCTTATCCTTTGAGAAATAGTTTACTGCGGCCATTACGATGGCATATACAAAGAATCCGCCGGATGCCAGTGTGAAAATGGACATTCCCGGGAGGCTCTTCGGCATAACACGGAATCCGAGCAGTGTGCCGGAACCAAACAGCTCACGGATCGCACCCATGATGACCAGTGTAAATGTAAATCCGATACCCATTCCGATACCATCGAGCATGGAGTCGAATACGTTATGCTTATTCGCGAACATTTCCGCACGTCCCAGAATGATGCAGTTTACTACGATCAGCGGGATGTACAGACCCAGTGATGAATACAGTGCCGGTGTATATGCCTGCATCAGCAGCTGTACTACAGTTACGAATCCGGAAATGACTACAATGTAGCACGGGATTCTTACTTTATCTGGTACGATGTTTCTGATCGCGGAAATTACCATGTTGGAAAGAATCAGTACGGCCGTTGTGGATACGCCCATTCCGATACCATTCATTACAGACGATGTTGTCGCCAGTGTCGGGCAGGTACCCAGAATCAGTACCAGTACCGGGTTCTCCTTAATGATTCCGTCGGTCAGATAATGTAATCTGCCTTTCTTTTCCATTACTTAGCACCTCCCATGCTCTTTGCCTGCTGGAGTGCGCAGTAAACACCCTTATGCAGTGCTTCACCGGTTACAGATGCTCCGGAGATGTACTTGATCTGTCCGTCTTTTACGTTGGTGGAATTCAGCTTCTTGACACCCTTATACGGGTTTACAACCATATTGGTCTTGGAATTCCAGTTCTTGGTACCAACACCCGGTGTATCAGAATGATCGGTGACCTTGACGTTCGTAATTGCTCCGGTATTATCAATACCAACCATCATGGTCAGAGGACCGCCGAATGAGTTGGTTACAACGGTGATAACCTCACCGGAGTTGTTTGTAGCTGTATATGCTTCTGTAACGTATACCTTCTTTGCTTCCAGTGTTGTCAGCTTGCCGTTATACTTCTTAAATCCATTTGCCTTAGGAAGAAGCTCTTCTCTGGACTGGTTCGCAGATGCCGCAGCGTTCTTTACGATAACCGGATGTGCCTTTCCGTATGTTACAGCCAGGGCTGCAGATACGATCAGACAGATGACTACCAGTACCACGACAGGTGCGACGTTTTCTTTATAGAAATTACTCTTCATTACTTCTTCGCACCTCCATAAAGACTAGCATAGTATCTCTTCATCGTTGTTCTGTCGATCAGTGGAACGAACAGGTTCATGAACAGGATGGAGAAGGATACACCTTCCGGATAGTTGCAGAACAGACGAATCAGCATCGTGAACAGTCCGCATCCAATACCGAAGATCAGCTTTCCGTTATTCATGATCGGGGATGTTACATAGTCAGTTGCGCAGAAGATCGCACCGAGCATAACACCGCCGGCCAGGATATTATAGAGTGCCATGTGCAGAGCACCGGCATCGCTTCCCTTGATTCCATAGTAGAGCAGGGAGAATACGAATACCGTTCCGATGAAGGAGCAAGGAATAATCGGATCGATAATCTTCTTTACGATCAGGAATACTCCTCCGATGATCAGTGCCAGGGCACTTACCTCACCGAGACATCCGCCGGTTGTTCCCAGGAACAGTGCCTTCAGGCTTGCCAGCTGTCCGCCGTTTTCCATCAGGTTCAGCGGTGTAGCGCCTGTTGTTCCGTCGACTCCGCGCGGAACCGGCCATGTTGTCATCTGTGTTGTGAAGGAGAGCATCAGAACGATACGTCCGACGATTGCCGGGTTGGCAAAGTTCTTTCCAAGTCCTCCAAACAGCTGCTTGACAATGACAATGGATACAAAGCATCCGATAACGGCCATCCAGAACGGGAATCCGGAAGGCAGGTTGAATGCCAGGATAACACCCGTTACACATGCAGAAAAGTCCGCGATGGTAACCGGCTTTTTCATGAGTTTTTCATACGCCCACTCAAAGAACACACTTGCAATGACGCAGACTGCTGTCAGTGCAATTACACGTGCTCCGAATACATAGATGCTGACGCAGAATGCCGGCAGCAGTGCCAGCAGAACGTATTTCATCGTTTTTGCCGTATCCAGCTTCGTCACAATATGTGGAGAAGCGTTCATCGACAAACTTCCGACCTGTACTTTATTTTCCATTATTTCTTCCCTGCCTCCTTTACAAGACCCTTGGCCAGGTTATTCATGAAAGCGAGCGGACGATGTGCAGGACATACAAATGAGCAGCTGCCGCAGTTCATGCACTGCATAATCTGCAGCTCCTGCAGAGCCTCTACATCCTTATGCTTGTAAGCATCCGCAAACTTCATCGGGGCCAGGTTGAACGGGCATGCCGCATGGCATCTTCCACAGTTGATGCATGCCGTCTCTTCCGGAATATAAGCCTGCTCTGCGTCGAAGCAGAGAATTGCGTTGTTATTCTTAATGATGGAAACTTCATCGGAAATTGTGGAACGGCCCATCATCGGTCCGCCCATGATGATCTTCTTAGGCGGTTTCTTGTATCCGCCGCAGAAATTCACCAGATCTCTGATGGATGTTCCGAACAGAGTCATGACATTCTTCGGCTGTGCAACCGCGTTTCCGTCAACCGTTACTCTTCTCTTGATCAGAGGCATTCCATCGCGGAAATACTGTCCCAGGAATGCAACAGAAGAAACGTTGGACACGACAACTCCTGCGTCTGCAGGAAGCATGCCGGCATCCACTCTTCTGCCCGTAACCTCATAAATCAGAACACGCTCAGCGCCCTTCGGGTACTTTGCCTGCAGCGGGAATGTCTTCAGGTTTGTGACATTCTGCTCGCTCAGCATCTTATTCAGCTTGGCAATTGCATCCTGCTTGTTATCCTCGATGCCGATGAAGCCCTGCTTCATGCCCATGTACTTCATGATGGTCAGCGCACCGTCGATAATATCCTGAGGTGCTTCCAGCATGGTTCTGTGGTCTGAAGTAATGAACGGCTCGCACTCTGCACCGTTGACAATCAGCGTATCAACTTCATCCAGATTCTTCGGATTGAACTTGACGTGTGCCGGGAAGGAAGCTCCTCCCATTCCGGCAAGGCCGCTGTCTCTGACTGCCTTGATAAAGCTCTTGAAGTCCGTGATTTCCGGCTTCTTGATTCCTTCCCAAGGAGTCTGCTTCTTATCTGTTTCAATAACGACACGTGTGTCGTAGCCTCCGTTGGCAGAACGGTACTTATCAATACCGGTTACTGTTCCGGAGACGCTGGAGTGAATTGGCGCACTTACAAATGCATCTGTATCACCGATCAGCTGTCCGACCTTGACTTCATCCCCCTTCTTTACAAGAGGATCGCAAGGTTTTCCGATGTGCTGGGACAGTGGAATTTTCACCACGTCCGGCACAGGCATGACTTCGGTTTCACATGCTGCCGTGTTCTTATAATGGCCAGCATTAATGCTATGCAAATGCTTTGCATATGAACTCATCTCTCTGAAACCTTCCTTTCTTGAATATATAGAATTATTCCTTTATAACCATACGTCTACAGTATACACCCGAAACTTTCAAATGTCATTCTAAAGAAATACAAAAACCTGTGCTTCAGCATCCAGTCCCTGGACTTCTTCTCCGCGTTTTTTTATTTTTTCGATCGCATCTATGACACTTTCCGTATAGACCTCTCCCGTGCAGATCGTTGGAATTCCAGGCGGATACGGGATCAGAGGCGCCGCACAGACTTTACCTTCCGCTTCATGTATTGGCACTTTTATCCGCCGGCTTCCATGCTCTCGTTTAGACAAACGGAACAAATTGGCGTGTTGTTCTTTTTTGCATACATTGTGTGTATTTAAGTCTTTTTTATTCAATGCACAGCTTTCTGTACTCTCGGCCGCTGTGATTTTCCGCTGGTCAGAGATATCTTCCAGTGCGTCCAGAAGCGCTGCTTCATCTTCCCATACAGATCCCAGGCCGGTCAGACACATGACAAGATCGCCGGAAGCAAGTTCCGGCCAGATATTTCTGCGGATCAGTTCATCCTGCAGCTGCATCCCGTTCAGCCCGAGCTGCCTCATGCTGATATTCAGTTTGGTCTGGTCCTGCATCGGCTCCCGCATGACTTCGAGACCTCTGATATGAGATGCTTCTTTATAGAATCTGCGGATCTGCCCGTTCCAGTCCCGGATGCATTCCGGTCCGTACTTTTCCATGATATCGGCATTGATATCCATGGAGGCCATCAGCAGATAAGACGGACTGCTGGTCTGTGTTTTCTGCAGCGCCTGCAGAAGGTCATCCGGGCAGACCCGGTCACTGCACAGGTTCAGCAGAGCCGTCTGTCCGAAAGAAGCCATCGTCTTATGCAGACTGGAGATGACCAGATCCGCTCCCTGCTGTTCTGCGCTTTCACAGCGAAAATCCACATTTCCGCCGCTTTCCTTCAATGCCTGAAAGAAAGGGAGATGTGCTCCGTGTGCCTGATCGACGATCAGGATTTTCCCGTATTCATGAACAACTTCCGCAATCCCGCGGATATCACTCTGAATCCCATAATAGTTCGGACTTGTAACGACAACAGCCACTGCATCCGGATGAAGCCGCAGAGCCTTTCCGACTTCATCGGAGCTGACTTCACCGGCAATGCCGAAATTTTCCTCAATTTCCGGATAGATATAAAAAGGATCAGCTCCGGCCAGAGCCGCGCCGTTAAAAACAGATTTATGACAGTTCCGGGCAATCAGGATCTCCGCCCCGGGCGGCACAGAAGCCAGAATCGCGGCAATCAGCCCGCAGCTGCTGCCGTTAACTAATGGATAAGATACCCGGCTTCCATATAAGGCCCGGTAACGCTCCGAAAGGTCCCGCAGCACACCTGTCTGCTGAAACAGGTCGTCTGCACCCGGGATTTCTGTGATGTCCTCATCGATAAAGTTCTGTAGAAAATCCCTGTATCCGAAGCGCTCATACAGTCTTTTTCCCTTATGACCGGGCATATGAAAGCGCACAGGCCTGCTTTCCGCATGCCTGCGCAGATAATCCTGCAGATGTTCATTTTTCGGAATATCCATGTTTTCCTCCTTGCGGACCCGTCAGGGTTGTTTTTGTCTCTGCTAAAACAGCGGCGTGAAGATACGCATGAAGAAGCCGATCATGGCACCGATGCGGTGGCGCCGCAGACCCTGCTCGGTAACCAGAGTGCTTCTGCGGAATGTCTCGATGCAGTCGCGGTAGAGTGTGTCAAGGGACTGGGTGTGATAAAGAATCGTGCTGTTCTCAAAATGAAGGAAAAAGCTGCGGTAGTCCATGTTGATCGTGCCGACTGCGCCGAGTTTTCCGTCGCAGAGGAAGCTCTTCGCATGGATAAAGCCCGGTGTGTATTTATAGACCTTCACACCGGCTGAAATCAGGGGCGCAACATAGGACAGAGACATGGCATAGACCAGCGGCTTGTCCGGAATTCCCGGAATGACCAGACGGACGTCCACACCGCGTTTGGCGGCGAGTTTCAGAGCCGTTTCCATTTCGTTGTCCAGGATCAGGTACGGCGTAAAAATGTAGACATATTCCTGTGCCTGATTCAGCATCTCAAAGTACACATTCTCTCCTACGTTTTCATCATCGAGAGGACTGTCGGAAAAAGGCTGCACCTCCCCGTCGTTCGGGAATTCTCCCGGATGCCAGGTGTGTGGGCCGTAGGCGCGGTAGTCCTCATCCGTTCCCCGGAAAGCATGCCACATGTTCAGGAACATGACGGTGTAATTCCACACCGCCTCACCTTCAATGCGGGTTCCGGTGTCTTTCCAGTGGCCGAAACGTACGATGCGGTTGGCGTATTCATCGGAAATATTGACGCCTCCGCTGTAGCCGATGTAACCGTCAATGACCATGATCTTTCTGTGGTCTCTGTTGTTGTAAACCAGGGAAACGAACGGCTTCATGGTGTTGAAGTCCATCACCTGAATGCCGGCCTCCTGAAGCTGGCGGGAAAAATGTCGCGGAAGCTTGTGCATCGACCCCACGTCATCATAAATGATGCGGATGTCCACCCCCTGTGATGCCTTTTCCTTCAGGATCTGAAAGATCTCATCCCAGAGTGTTCCCTTGGAAATAATGAAGTATTCGATAAAGATAAAATGCTCCGCCTTTTTCAGATCTTCCATCATATCAGTAAAAAGTTTTTCCCCGACCGGATAATACCTGCTCGCGGTATGGTCCCAGAGCGGATAGGCACCATGCTCCGCCACATAGCGGGCTGTGCTGCGCTCCCGGTTCTCTCCGAGCATATCCAGCGGCTCGACCTGCAGGAAGTCATTTCTGTGGAGAGCCTCCTGGCGGGCCAGACGCTTTCGTATTCCCCGGCTCGGCAGTCTTCCGCCAAAAACAATGAACAAGATGGCACCGACTTCCGGAAACAGTGCCATGAACACAATCCAGCCGATTTTATAGGCCGGATTTCTGTCCTGCCAGATGATATAGATAATCATCAGGATGGTAAGGGTCCGGAATGAGACGTTGACCCAGTGCGCATATGCAGAAAGCCGCAGGATAAGCATGATAAAGTAGGTGAGCTGAACAGCGATTGCCGCCAGCACGATGGTCAGCCGGTTAAAAATCAGACTGAATACTTTACTGAATATCCTGCGGAATGTCTTCAAAATATTACCCCTCTGTATTAATCAGAGACCTTTTCTATTTCTTCGGAACGATTCTGTCCTTTCCTCCGAGGTAAGGTCTCAGAACTTCAGGAATCACAACGGATCCGTCAGCCTGCTGGTAGTTCTCCAGAACTGCGGCTGTCGTTCTTCCTGCTGCGAGTCCGGATCCGTTCAGTGTATGAACGAACTCAGGCTTGCCGCCCTCTTCTCTTCTGAAACGCATGTTCATTCTTCTTGCCTGGAAATCGGTCATGTTGGAGCAGGAAGAAATCTCTACGTAACGGTTGTAGCTCGGCATCCATACTTCCAGGTCGTAGGTCATGGCGGAGCCGAAACCCAGGTCTCCGGAGCACAGTCTTACAACATGGTAAGGCAGCTTCAGAGCCTGCAGAATTTCTTCTGCATTGGCCGTCAGTTTCTCCAGTTCGTCCCAGGATGTCTCCGGCTTTACGACCTTGACCATCTCGACTTTGTTGAACTGATGCTGACGGATGATTCCGCGTGTATCTCTGCCGGCAGAACCTGCCTCAGCACGGAAGCATGGTGTGTATGCTGTGTAATAGAGCGGAAGCTCAGTCTCCGGAATGATCTCGCCGCTTCTCAGGTTGGTCAGAGGAACCTCTGCCGTCGGGATCAGGAAGGAATCTCTCTGCGGTACAGAGAACATATCATCCTCAAACTTCGGCAGCTGGCTGGTTCCGATCATCGCCTGACGTCCTACCAGGAACGGCGGAATAATTTCACGGTATCCCTGCTTCTCATGTGTGTCAAGCATAAAGTTAATCAGCGCACGCTCCAGCTTGGCTCCCATATCCTTATATACCGTAAATCTTGCTCCGGAAAGCTTGGATCCGCGGTCAAAGTCCAGGATATCCAGGTCAGTTCCCAGATCCCAGTGTGCCTTCGGCTCAAAGTCAAACTTGGTCGGCTCCATGAACTTGCGCATTTCTACGTTTTCTGTATCGTCAGCGCCTGCCGGAACACGCTCGTCCGGAAGGTTCGGAATGGACAGAAGACCGTCTTTCAGTTCCTCTTCAATAGCAGAAACCTTCTTATCCAGTTCCTTGATGTCGCCGGACAGCTTCTTCATCTCTGCCAGTGTTTCTGTCGTGTCTTCACCCTTCTTCTTCATTTCCGGGATCTGACGGGATACTGTGTTCTGGCGGTTCTTCATTGCCTCTACCTTTGCCAGAACTTCACGGCGCTGTTCATCCAGTTCACGGACATGATCCAGGCCGAAATCACCTTTTCCTCTGAACTCGACGCGCTCCTTGACGCCGTCAAAGTTCTCTCTGATTTTCTTGATATCTAACATAGTTCTCTCCATTCCGCCGCTTTACTGCAGCTTTATATAACAATCCGCACTCTGCGCATGACGCAGACTACAGAAGGTTTTTCTTATAGTTTTCATACAGCTGAGTCAGTTTTTCCTTCTTTGCCTTGACCTCCAGCTGCAGGTCCGATGCGACATCGTACAGACCGTCATCCAGTGCCTGCTTGGTTCTGGACAGAAGCGCCTTCTCGGTAATGGTATCCTTCGCCAGTTCGTGACGGAGCGCATCGATCTCATTCCAGTTCTTCACGTCATAGTCCGTGAAATCGTCATAGTTGTGCAGACGCTTGCAGCTGCGTACATACTCCATTACAGACGGAATCAGTCTGTCGTGAAGCTCCGTCTTCCACTGCGCCAGAATCGCCTCGCGATATGACCGGATGATCAGGTCCGGGAAAATGTCACTGTCCTTGTAAATCTTCATTTTTTCCGGATACAGATCGAAGGCCTTCAGGTTCTGCCATACCGTTGCCGGTGCCTTGCCGAACAGGCGGTTGCGTTCTTCTTCTGTGAAGTTTTCGAATACATCTTCTTCACTTCTGTAGGCACGGTTCTTCTCCAGGTAGAAGTCATCGTCTCCGCAGGATTTCGACAAAGATTTCTCCAGCTCATCCGGTGTCTTTTCAAGGTCGAGAGCGGCATGAATTCCGTCGATGCATGCCAGATAGGAGGCTGCAAGAACCAGATAGGTGTTGCTCTTCGGGTTCGGTGCGCGGAGCTCAAAACGTGTAGCCAGCGGCTTCTTTGCATCGCGGATCAGACCAACCAGGACCGTTCTGTTTCTGGACGGCTCTTCTACACTCTTTCCCAGGGATGTAACGATGCAGACCGGTGCCTCATAACCAGGCTTCAGACGATTCAGCGCATCGTTGGAAGCGCTGATGAACGGGTTGAGTACCTCATAATTCTTCAGAATTCCCATCAGTGCTCCGAATCCGATCGGGCTCATGAAATCTTTCTTCATATCTGCCGGTGCAAAGAGGCTGACAGTCTTTCCGTTCTTCAGTGTGGCCGCAAGTCCGATATGTGTATGTTCTCCGCTTCCGGCAACGCCTTCAAACGGCTTTGCCATGAAGGTTACATCCAGTCCGTGCTGGGTGAAGATATCGCGGACGACATATTTAATCTGATTCTCGTTATCCGCCGCCTGAAGAGCGTCTGTAAAGCGCCAGTCAATCTCCAGCTGCTCCATTACGTGATCATAATGTCCGCTGTTTCCCATCTGCGCCTTTACACCGCCGACTTCCTTATGTCCCATTTCAATGTGGAATCCGTAATGGTCCAGAATACGGAGTGTTTCTTCCAGAGCTGTACGGACATCGCCGTAGGTTCTCTTCCAGTACTGCTCTTTCAGCACCTGAGCGGTAAACAGCTGCTCGCGGTCACCCTTGTCATCCGGAGTTTTTACCCAGAACTCCAGCTCTGTAGCACTGGTGATTGTCAGATGGTCGATATCATCCGGGCTGTTTACGCCGTCAATATATTTCAGCACGTAAGGATGTGCCTTGATTTCTTCCATAACCTGCTGTTTGAAGTGGCTGACCGCCTTCTTCAGGATAGAACGGGATCCGCAGTAAAAATCGTCATTGTGGATCAGGAAGCACGGAATTCTCAGTGTTCCCACCGGGAGGTCGCCAACACTGTGGCAGATGTTCCGATAGTTATAGTCTACATACCAGTTTACAGACTTGTCCGGAATGATGCAGACCTTTGCGTTGCCGAGGTCGGCAATCTCAGGCAGAACAACACTGGATCCGTCTGTCTGTACTCCGTTTTCCAGCATGTCGTCCATGTCTTTCAGGAACAGACTCACCGGAATCTTTTCATCTGTATCATGACCGCCGATATCAATACCGACCATAGACACATATTCAACTTCCGGATGTGCCTTCAGAATTTCTGTGACCTTTTCCGTCGTGTGCTGCTCCGGGGTAATGGTGAACAGCATCTTTTCTGTATCAAACGCAAACATCTGTATTCCTCCAAAGTTCTCTAAACTGCAGTATGTTACATTTTCTGCTGATTTATATCAGCCCGCGGGGAGACTTCCCCGCGGGTGAACAGCCAATTCCATCCTTATGATTTCAAATGATCCAGTGCCTCTTTCAGGGCATCCATCTGTTTTCCATATCCGGCCCAGTCGCCCTCTTTCAGAGCGCTCTGCCCTGCGTCATAGGCTTTCTGCGCTTCGCGGATGTAATCCATCTGCGACTTGCTCTTCTTGCCGCTTCCGCTTTTGACCGACTTGGATGTGTCTGCGCCTCCGTTGTCGCCGAACAGTTCCTGCAGAGCATCACCCAGAGTGCTCTCATAGGCAATCTTGTCGCCATAAACTACGATAACCCTCTTTACTTCCGGAATGGCCGAATTGGACGCTTCCAGATAAACAGGTTCTACATAGAGCAGGGAATCCTTGATCGGAATGACGAACAGATTCCCTCTGCTGTACTGTGATCCCGCAGAACTCCACAGGGAGAAATCCTGAGAAATCTCAGTGTTCTGGTCGATCTGCGCTTCAACCTGCATCGGTCCGTAGACGGTCTTGCTCTTCGGGAATTCATAGAGAAGCAGTTTTCCGTAATTCTTCCCGTCGTTTCTGGCAATCATCAGCGCCGTCATGTTCTGCTTCGACTTCGGTGTGAACGGAATCGAATTAATGAACTCAGCATCTTTCTCGCCCGGCAGATTGACGATGTAGTAATTCGGCGTCATCTGCTGCTGCTTGGTTCCGTAGATCTCATCCGCAATGGACCAGCGGTCCTCATCCTGATAGAATACCCGGACATTGCTCATATGATAACGGCTGTAGATCTTCGCCTGAATCTCAAAGAAGTCATTCGGATAGCGGATGTGCTGCTTCAGTGCTGCCGGCATTTCCGAGTAGTTCCGGAACAGTGTCGGATAAATCTTCTGATACGTTTTCGCAATCGGTTCATTCTGGTCCATGACGTAGAATTTAACCGTTCCGTTATAGGCATCGACAACTACCTTAACCGAGTTGCGGATGTAATTGCTTGTTCCTGTTCTTCCGCTGTACGGCTCGGAATACGGGTAATTGGTGCTCGTCGTATAGGCATCAATAATCCAGTAGAGCCGGCCGTTCGCCGTTACCGCGTACGGATCATTCTCATACTTCAGGTAAGGCATGATCTTCTTTACACGGCTCTCTACATTTCTGTAGATGATGATTTTAGATTTGCCGGTCAGGTTGGTGGAAACCAGCAGCTTCAGACTCTTCTCCCTGATGGCAAACATCAGTCTGGCAAAAGGATTCAGACGGATTCCCGCCGTCCCCTTATATTTGGTATAGCGGTTCTGCGTGCCGTCCGGGTAGTCGAATTCGTCCTCTTTCGTATTGACCAGCGAGTAATCATTCGTCATCTCCCCGAAATATACACGCGGCTGTTTAATACTGATTCCGGATACTTTGGACTCCGGCGGAATGTTCTTCACGACAACATCCGGCTGTCCGCTCGAAGTTACCGCATTGACCTGAGACATGGTATAGCCGTATCCATGGGTGTATTTCAGATGACGGTTCAGCCAGGTGTCACTGATCTTGCTTTCGTCAATTTCACGGACGGACATGTAGGTCTGTGTCAGCTTATTATTCAGCTTATAGCGGTCGACATCCACATCATTGAAGGTGTAGTACTGGCGGATGCTCTGCGTCTGATTGTAGAAGGTCTTCACAGGATCATAGTCATTGATTCTGATATTGGAGATCGTCTGACTGTTGTTCTTGATATCATCAGAATTCAGGTTTTCATCCGCGGCAAATTTCTTCACCTGGACATTCTTCAAGTCGTAGGCATTCTGCGTATACTTGATATTCCGCTGCAGATACGGAGTCTCCTTATTCAGTTCATCCGGAGAAACAACCAGATTCTGGACGATTGCCGCGATTCCCGTTCCCGCAAGAGCAACGATCAGCATAACCACCGGAACCCTCAGCACTTTTTTCATCTGATGGCGGTGGATATAATGAACTGCCGCGACAGCGCCGATAATAGAAAGTGCAGTCAGAATCCGGAGCACCCAGAGACGGATATGAATATCCGTAAATCCCGCACCATACACAACACCGGTATGAGAATGCAGGAGGTCAAACTGACGCAGGAAAAACGCGATTCCGAGCATCAGGAAAAAGATGACACAGAGAACCGTAAGCTGTCCGGATGCTACAGATACCAGACCGGAAAGGTTCTTCCTGTCCATTCTTTTCGGCTGCGGTCTCTGGCCGCCATTCATAAATCCGTTCGCAAAATTGAAAAACACGTTCCCGCTGTTCTGCTGCTGGCCTGCCGTATAGTCACGCTCAAAAACTTCCGGACTGTGCACGGAAAGAAGAATGACATAATAGATAATACTCATCAGAATGATGAGCAGAATGACTACAATCAGGATCTCATTCAGTTCCTTCAGAAAATCCAGCTTAAACAGATAGAAAGAAATATCCAGGTGGAAAAGCGGATCCTTCAGCTTCACTTTCGTGGCATGTGAATACTGCAGCGACCCGAACCACAGGTGTGTTGCCGTATAAACAGCGATAATGAGCGAGAAAATCGCCACAACGATTCTGGTATATATGCTCAGCCGCTTCTCATCCGTTACTTCATTGGAAACAATCTTATTAAAATAGTTATTTTTCAGTCTGTGCAGATACAGATCGATCAGAAGCACCAGTACAGCAAATAATGGAACACCAATGATCAGCTCTGTCGTAATTTTCTTCAGGAATACACTGACATATCCCATTTCCGAGAACCACATCCAGTCTGTAATGAAGTTCACCAGAAGGGACAGCACCGCAATCACTGCGATCACAATCAGCAGGATAACCGCACCCCGGCTTCCCCCGCCGCTCGTTCTTTTTGCCTTCTCGACTTTCACAACTCTCTTCCTCTCTGCAAGTACACCGGCCTTTCCGGCCGTTTCATTTCATCATTTATCCGAACTGACGGTAAATCAGGTCCGCGATATTCATGAAGACTTTCTCCATTTGCACGCAGACTGCGCTGTCCGGCGCGACCTTCCTCAGGATCAGAAATCCCGCTTCTACAATAATCAGCAGAATAACAATCGTAACGAATATTTTCAGGCCGATGTGGCGTTTCTTCTTTTTCTTCTTTGCCGCCTCTTTTTCCGGATTGAAAACATAATTCATTTCTGCTGTAGAAGATGCGGGCTCTGCGGCGCCGCCGGCATGTTCCGGCTCTGCGGACGCGTCCTGTGCATGCTCTGCCCCGGCAGGATCCTTCTTTTCCGCTGTCTGCTGATCCGGCTGCTTCTGCTCTTCCTGACGGTCCAGAAGATCCTGAACTCTTGCCGCATCATGACGGAGATTCTCTTCCGGACGGCTGCCATCCGTTTCCGCATTTTCTTCAGGAGTATTTTTCTCCTCTTCCCCGTACATCTCGCTTGCCGCTTCTGCCGCACGTGATGATGCTTCAGTTACACTCTGTGCTTTTTTTGCCAGTTCTTCCAGCTTGTGCAGGGTTTCCTCTGGAGAGGCATCCTGTTCTTCTCCGGCATGCTTCTCTGCCAGCCGCTCTTCCAGACTAGCCGAAGCCGGAACAGAAGGGGTTTCCCTTCTGATTCTGTCATATTCTTTATTCAGCACCTGCTGGAATTCTTCATTCTTCTGGCTGTATGTATAAAAGGTATCGATCGCGTCGAGATCCCGCTCGGCACGCTCGGACACGGCGCCGGCCGGCTCACCTGACGGCAGCTCCTCTTTTCTGTCTTCACCGCTGTCATTATCCGCTGCACGGGAGTCATCTTTATCCGCCTGCGCTTCTTTTAATGCACTTCGGTCAATAACCACGGTTTTATCAGTGTCATTTCCTGCAGCTGCCGGAGCCGTATGCCAGTTGAAATTGACGTCCTCTGTCTTATGCGGATGTCCCGACGGATAATCACTGTTTCCCCAGTCAAAGTCATCGATATGAAAGGCTTCTCTATTTTTGCGGATTTCCTCTTCTCCGGAAACCGCACCGGCACTTCTGCGGTCATCTGCCTCATGTCCGCGGATTTCCTGTGCAGCCGGCGCAGCGTTCTGCTCTTTCCGCTCGTTCTGCGGATGTCCTGCCGGCTGATTCCCGCCTGCGGCTGCTGTCTCCGCTGCCTTCTCCCGCTCAACGCGGGTTCCGCATTTAGGACAGAAGTTATCCGTATCTCGAAGCGGCTGTCCACAATTTCTGCAATATAGTTCTGCCATACTATCCTCCGATTATCTTGTTTCTCTGACTCTGGTCTCCTGTCTCTGCCGGAATATCCGGCCGGACAGAATATCGTAAAAAGGCAATGTGTCTGATGTTATCGTATCTGATCCCTGAGCTGGTCAACCGAATAGGCCTTTCCGTTCTTATCCACTCCGCAGTCACGGCTCCGGTAGCGGATATTCCGGGATGTATGCCCGTCCGGTGATTTTTCCTCCTGCTTCGGTTCATCCTCCGCGGCGGTCTTCTCCGCTTCTGTTTCTCCCGCATCCTGCACATCTGCAGGCTCCTGCGCAGATTCGTTCTCTTTCTGTTCCGCTTCAGCGGAAAATTCCATCTCCCCGCTGCTGTCATTCTCTGCCTCTACCCGTCCGTCAATCCGGACGACGGCAGGCTTTCTGTTTTCCTTCTTCTTTGAAGATGTTTCTACACGGTTGTCAATACGAACCACAGTAAGCGCCTTTCTCTCTTCCTGTTTTTCTTCCGGATCCGGAGAAGCTTCACTCTGTTTTTCCTGATTCCCTGCCACAACAGCATCGCGTATCTCTGTGATCGTCCCGTCGATATGTGACAGAATCAGCTTCTGCTGCCGCCTGTTCCCTGAAAAATGTGCAGCAATGAGCACTGCAAGCACAATAATCAGTACCAGCAGTCCGAACAGTATCAGCAGGTCTGCAAACTGCATGACCGTGATATTCCCAAAAACAGCTCCCATGCGGCGTCTCCTTTCCACAAAAAACAATTCATTTTATTATACAATAAAAGGGACGCAACGGCAAACGCTGCAGTCCCTTTACCTTGTTCTTTCCACGATGTACGCCGGCCCGCAGAGCGGCATTCCGGCAGGGGAATCCTTAATTATCCTTATGCGCCGGAATCAGCGGCTTGACCAGCTTATACAGCTGCGCGGCCAGCTTGTTCTCCGGACTCGGGAATTCCTTCATCAGAGCGTTATTTACGTCCTGCTTGGTTTCATTATCCCAGAGAATATCCGCCACACGTCTTGCGTCATGATGATCCGGAACCACTTCCTTCACCAGGGAAAGAAGCGTTTCCTTCTTTTTCTGTTTCTGTGACTTCGGTGAACGTTTCTTCGCTTTCTGCTTCGACTTTTGTTTCTGCTTCTGCTTCGGCTTTGTGTCCTCTTCCATTTCCTGCTGATCGATAAATTCCTCTTCAAATTCCTCAGGGAACGGTTCCGGCTCCACAATCTGCTTTTTTTTCGGCTTCGGTGCAGCCTTCTTCTTCGGGCAGCCCTCACCCAGGCTCTCAATCCGCTTTACGCAGACATTCTTCTCCTGCCAGTAGCGGCACACGCTCTGATATCCCTTGTCATAGCTGACGATGTAAAACTCGTCGCCCATGCCGCTTCCGACCAGCGCGCCGAGTTCCGTCGCCAGCTGGAAGTCCAGGTCGTTCTTATGCCCGACCTGCACTTCCTTGAAGATGAACTCCGCGCGGCTGTTGTTAATCTGCAGATGCATCGGAATTGTCATCGTCTGCGCATATTCACTGTAAAAGACAATAACCTTGTCCTCTTCAGAAAGACGCTCGATTCCTTTCAGCGCATCCTGCTTGATGTTCTCATAATCAATGAAAAAGTATTTCATTCATTCCACTCCTGTTCTTCCTGCCAGGTATTCCGGCGGAAACCGCGGGAGGAGGGTGTCCCGCCGTTTCATTTTCCCTTAATTGTCCTGCCAGGTTCTGATGTATTTACACAGCTTCTTGACATCCTTAAACCGGTTGCTGCTGTGCATAACAACGGTCACATACTTCACGCCCTTATACTCATATATTCCGGAATAGCACTGGCCGGCAAGCGTTGTCGTTCCCGTCTTTCCGCCCAGGCAGCCCGGATAGTTTTCCAGCAGCAGGTCATTGGTTGTGGTTAATACGTTGTAACGTTTCTTGTGGTTCAGTGCACGGAACTTCACCGATTTCTCCATGGTGATTGTCCGGAATTCCTTGAGCTTATACGCTCTTGCATTGATGGTGGCAAGATCTCTCGCAGAAGAGTAATGTCCCGCCGTATCCATGCCATGCGGATTCTCAAAGTGCGTGTTCTTCAGTCCCAGCTTTTTCACCTCTGCGTTCATCATTGCGACGAACTTCTTCTCGCTTCCGGCCGTGGTCTCCGCAACTGCCTCCGCACTGTCATTGGAAGAGGCGATCAGCATGGCACGCCAGAGATCATGCAGACGGAACTTGTCTCCGACTTTCTTATACAGATTTCCATCCGGTGTGTTTTTTACATTTTTTGTAACCACAGCCGTGGCATTCGGATCTGCGTGCGTCATGGTGATAATCGCCGTCATCATCTTGGTGGTGCTTGCATTCGGCAGACGTTCATTCATATGAAGTCCATAAAGCACCGCTCCGGTCTTCAGATTAACAATTACCGCAGACTTGCAGTGAATCCCGGCCGTCCCGCGGTTCATCTGCGTGACCGTGATTTTCTTTACGTATTTACGGCCGCCGTGTCCGGCAGGAATATAGACTCTCCATTTGGTATAGGTTTTTTTCTGCCAGGATGTCGGGAAGGTCATGGTTACTTTTCCGGAATCTCCGGATGCTGCGCGGTATTTCTCCGCCGTCACCCATTTCTTGCTGGATGAATCATAAGTCTGCAGCAGAACTCTGCGGCTCTTCGCAGGAGAGATTTTAAAGGTGGTTGTCAGCGTCGACCCGGCCGGCGGATTCAACTGTGATTTCAGTCCGCTGACCTGTGTTTTCACTGATCCGATACCATGACCGGACTGCGCGAGCACGATCCCCAGCACAATTGCCAGAACCACCAGCGCCGCAATGCACAGTCCCATTCTCTTCCTGTTTACTACCCTGTATTTTCTGCTTCTCATAGTAAAAGTCTTTCTTTACTCCGCTCGTATGTATCCGCGAAGCTCCCCTTTCTTGCCGATTTCTGCAGCAGTATTCTGAGCCCTGCTCTTTTTATCATCAAACACTTCTTTCAGCGGCAGAATCTCGCGCAGGCAAAAAAACAGATGTGTGCTCTGCATCTCACCGGACGTTTCCGCGCCCCGCATACCGGCAGGCACTCCACATCTGTCTTGCCCACTCCGATTCAATTATCCGCTATTTCGACGGGATGCTGAATGTTTTTCCCGTTGTAAGTTTCTGCACCTGATCCGGATCCATATACTTGGCCAGCAGGCGGAATCCGATTTCTCCCGTGCAGTGTCCTGTCCAGACGCGCTGAATTCCATGGTCTTTCAGGAAAAAGGCAAGTCTTTGGATCTTCTGCTCAGGAACCGTGCAGATCTCCGCATCACCATGCATGCCCATCATATGTAGGCCGCCGATAAAGGCGCAGATTGGCGCGTGATGAAAATTCTCATCGACTTCCTTAATGATATGATCGATTCCGGCGTGCGAACAGCTGCTGACAATCACCAGTCCCGGATCCGCGTCAAACACGATGCTCATTTCATGTGAAAAATCATCCGGAACGAACTCCTCGCCCTGCTTTTTATACATATCCGCCTTCTCACCGATCTTATCCAGGCCCGGTGTGGAATGCGGCACCAGATAAACCCCGTCCGCAATACTGCAGACACGGTTGACCATGCGTATTCTGCGTGACTGTTCACTCGCCAGTCCCTCCGGGATACCGATGTATTTCTGCGTTCCGTCCTTCTGCTGCAGATAATGTCCCTCCGGCGCAGTGTCCATCATATACACCGGAGCCGATTCATTCTTCTGCAGAAATGCCGGCAGTCCTCCCGCATGATCGTAATGTCCGTGCGACAGGATGCAGATATCCGTTTTTGAAAGATCCACACCCAGAGCCTGCGCATTATGCAGAAACGCGTCACTGGCTCCCGTATCGATCAGATAATTTTTCTCTCCATATTCAATAAAGAGACTCAGTCCGTGTTCGTTGACGAGCTCCGAACCCTGAGGCCTGCTGTTTTCTGTCAGAACTGTAAATTTCATACTCAACCCCTCCTCGCAGTTGAAACGGAACAGCGCAAGGCCAAAAAAACATTCCCTGCACAAAACCACATTCTACTATACCACATTGTGATGAAGTTTTTGTGGTTTCTCTTCCTTAATATTGTTTAAATTTCCATTTTTGCCGGATTGACGTATACTATAGGCACGTTAATGACTGCATACAGACCAGAAACAGGGGGAAAACATGTCCAGAACCGTAGAAGCCGAACTTACAACACTCTGCTATATCGAAAAGGATAATCAGTATCTGATGATGCACCGGGTAAAAAAAGCCCATGACATCAACGAGGGAAAGTGGATCGGCGTCGGCGGACACTTCATGCAGAACGAGAGTCCCGAAGACTGTCTGCTCCGGGAAGCCCGCGAGGAAACCGGCCTGACCCTGACGTCATGGACATTTCGTGGAATTATCACTTTTCTTTACGCAGACGATGCCGCAGAATACATGTTTCTTTACACAGCCGACGGCTTTACCGGGACGCTTACGGACTGCAATGAAGGCATCCTGAAATGGATCCCGAAGAACCGGCTCGGCAGTCTGAATCTCTGGGACGGCGACCGTATCTTCCTGCGCCTTCTCATGGACAACGCACCATGTTTCTCCCTGAAACTCAGCTACGACGCAGACGACAATCTGCAGCAGGCCGTGCTGAACGGCTCCCCTCTTGCGCTTTAGTTTTTGCCGGCAAAATCCTCCCGGCAAGGAGATTCACTGCCTGTGCCGCGGCCCGCATGAGTCCAGTCCAGATGGCTGTAGCTGCGGCGGAATACCCCCCAGGCAAAAAAGGCCGTGACCACTTCTGCAATCCAGAAGGCGTGCCAGACACCGGCGGCGCCGATTATTTTACACAGTACAGCCGCGCAGGGCAGGATAACGGCAAAATAGCGCAGGAAGGAAACAGAAAATGACTCCGCGCCCTTTCCCAATGCTTCCAGGCAGCCTGACGCAACGACAGAAACCGCGGACGGCAGGAATCCGATGCAGATGATCCGCAGGGCTTCTGTACCAATGGATTTCGCTTCCGCTCCAGCGGAGAACAGGCTCATCAGCTGCCCCGGAAACAGCAGACAGACCGCAGTTCCAAAGGCCATGATCAGAAGGGTCAGCTTCAGCGCACAGCGGTAGATTTCCCATACCCGCTTCTTTTCTCCGGCGCCGTAGTTATAGGCCATGACCGGCCGCATTCCCTGAATCAGCCCGCTGGATGCCATATACAGGAAATTCTGAAGCTTATAATAAATTCCGAGCACGAAAATATAAACGGAGGAAAACGACGCCAGAACCGCATTCAGTCCGGAAAGCATAAAGGATGGAAGCAGCATATTCAGAGATGCTGCTGTTCCTACTGCATACATGGACTTTGCCCGCTCTGCAGAAAAACGGACCGGGAACATGCGCACGCGGACAGGGAATTTTTTCCTTCTATAGACGATCAGATAGTAAACCATGGAAAAGGTCTGGCTGAGCCCGGTTGCCAGAGCCGCGCCGGAAATTCCCATCTTCGGGAAAGGCCCAATGCCGAAAATCATCAGCGGGTCCAGAATAACATTTAACACCGCGCCATAAAGCATGGCCGCCATGGAGGTCACCATCCAGCCTGCGGACTGGAAGATCTTCTGCCAGGCCACCTGCACCGTCTCCGCCGTGGAAAAGAGAAAAACAATCTTCGCGTATTCCATTCCATAGCTGACGATAAGTTTTCCCGGATGGTACATCTGAAGAAAGGGCCGCGAAGCCAGGAGACAGACAATGGTAATGATAATTCCGTGCAGAATACTGAACCAGAGTCCCTCTGAACACGCGCGGCCCGCCTGATCCTGACGTTCCGCCCCCAGCAGCTGTGCACAGACCGCGTTGATCCCGACTCCGAAGCCCACCGCGACAGAAAACATCACATTCTGCAGCGGAAATATCAGCGACAGAGCCGTCATGGCATCCTGACTGATCATCGACACGAACATGCTGTCTACAATATTGTAAAGTGAGCTTGCGATCATGGAGATAATCATAGGGATTCCCATCGAAATCAGAAGACCCATAACCGGCCTTTTCCTCATTTCCATCTGATCCATGATCCTCACCTCCATTCTTATATTATACCGAATATTTCGGATTATTGCAGAAAAAAGATGCCCCGGCCCCTGCCAGCCGCTTTTCACTGCATAAAAAAGAGGCCCCGCCCCAGGTTAATTTCCCTAACCTGCTGGCGGCAGCCTCTATAATATCCGAAATAGCTGTGGGATTAAGAAAGTGCAGCTGTGATCAGTGCCATTCTGTAAACCTCATCCGCGTCGCATCCGCGGCTCAGGTCATTGATCGGAGCATTCAGACCCTGCAGAATCGGGCCGTATGCAGCGAATCCGCCGAGGCGCTGTGCGATCTTGTAGCCGATGTTTCCGGCTTCGATGTTCGGGAAGATGAAGGTGTTAGCGTGGCCTGCAACCTTGGATCCCTTAGCCTTTGTCTCAGCAACAACCGGGGAAACTGCAGCATCGAACTGGAGCTCGCCGTCGATAGCCAGTTCCGGAGCCATCTTCTGTGCCTCGATTGTAGCGTCGTGGGACAGCTTTACTGTGCCGCCCTTGCCGGAACCCTTTGTGGAGAAGCTCAGTACGGCAACCTTAGGATCAATGCCGAATACCTTGGCTGTCTTTGCTGTTCCTACAGCAACCTCAGCCAGCTTCTGAGCAGCTGTTCTGGTTACATTGCCCTGCTTGTCAACGGAATCCTGGTAATCAATGTTGATTGCGCAGTCGCCCATTGCCAGCTTCTCGCCTGTCTCTTCCTTGACAAGAATAAAGCAGGAGCTTACCAGATGTGCTTCCGGAGTCGTCTTGATCAGCTGCAGAGCCGGTCTTACTGTATCTGCTGTGGAGTATGTAGCTCCTCCGAGCAGGCAGTCAGCCTTGCCCATCTTAACGAGCATTGTTCCGAAGTAGTTGCCGTGGGACAGAGCATCACGAACCTGCTCCTCTGTCATCTTGCCCTTTCTGAGCTTTACCATCTCAGCAACCATCTCGTCCATGCCGTCATACTTTGCTGGATCGATGATCTCGCACTTGCTCAGGTCATAGCCGCCCTTCTTGGCGCCCTCATCAAACTCTTCCTGTGTTCCTACCAGGATGACCTTCAGTGTATCGTCAGCAGTCAGCTTCTGTGCTGCGTCCATGATACGCGGATCCGGTCCGTCCGGCAGTACGATTGTACGATTATCCTTCTGTAATTTTTCTTTCAGATCTGTAAAAATTGACACCTTTAATCCCTCCAGTTAGAATAGATACTAAATATCATACGTGGTTATATTACCATAATTTGGCTGTGTATTCAATTACAGCAGACTTGTTAAATAATAGATTAGTGCGTTCCTTCCGGCGGCAGCTTTTCCCGGACGGGCAGACCGTCCCAGGACAGGCAGGCCACTTGCCCCTGTGGGTTTTGTCCGCGGATAGCGGCCGGAAGTTTCATCAGACAAAGGAAAACCGCCATGGGAGAAAACAGACACTGCCGTCCGGCCACAAAAAAATATCAGTATTTCTCACACCGGGAATGTGAATTCTTCCCCTGCCACCCGGGCGCGGACCCGGAAAATTTCAACTGTCTCTTCTGCTGGTGTCCGCTGTACACGCTGGGATCCCGCTGCGGCGGAAATTTCCGCTATAACGAGCGCGGCATCAAGGACTGCACCAACTGCCTGTTTCCCCACCTCCGCGAGAATTACCCCGAGATCACCTCGCGCTGGCAGGACATCGTCAGCGCCATGAAAAAACAGCGGTGATTTTAAAACACCGCTGTAAACAGAATTATGATCAATGGCAGCAGGATCAAGAGTCCTGCAAGATGGAAAAAGATTCTGGCCGCTGTAACGACAACGCATCCGATCAGCCAGATGATGCCGATCACAATCAGAATCGCCAGGAATCCGGTCAACAGAGTCATTCCTAAAATCATTGTTTTCATCCTCTTTCTGTTTCCGGATCCCGATATCGGCACGGGAAAGCGCCACAGCCTGCAGCGTCCTCCCGGTGCGCATGTCCGGAAACGCATTTCGAATTTATTTTACCCTATATTACCACAATTCCCCTGCTGATAACCTTACACTGCTGTAAGCTTAAGAAAAGCTTCATCTCCTCTTCAAATTACCGGAGTCCCAGCTTTCCGCAGTACTCTCTGACGCTTCCGATATAGTAAAGGGAGCCGAAGGAACAGATCACTTCGTCCGGATAGTCGGAAACGCAGCGGTCCACGGCCTTTTCCGGAGTCCCGCAGTCGATAGTCTCCACACCGCTTTTCTTCAGGAAATCTGCCAGATCAGAGGATGCCAGCGCCCTGTCGCAGTCCGGCGTGACCGTCAGAAAGCGCTTCGCAATCGGCGTGATGATCGCATACATCTGCGAATAATCCTTGTCCGCCAGCACACCGGTGATAAAAGTAAATTTTCTGCCCGGGAAGAGGTTCTCCAGACTCTCTCTGAGGGACTGCACGCCGTCCGGATTATGCGCACCGTCAATGATCAGGGCCGGATGATGGCTGACCAGTTCAAACCGGCCTTTCCAGCGTGTCTCCCGGAACCCTTCTTTCAACGCCTCTTCAGAAATCTTCCAGCCCTTCTTCTGCAGCACACGTACCGCTGCCAGCGCCGTCAGTGAATTACTCATCTGATACACACCCAGCAGCCCGATCGTCAGTTCTTCACCGTCCGGCAGGACATAGGTCTGACCGTCCAGATCCGTATTTTTCAGCACAGGGGACAAAGGCTGACTGAGCAGGGATTTAATCTCGTCGGTTTCTGCCTGCACTTCTGCCTGATCCTCCCTCTCTGCCTTCTGCGGGGCGGATAAACCCTCCCTCAGCAGACATTCCGGATTCCGGTCGATAAAACAGATCTCTGAATGGTGTTCTTCTGCGGCCTTCTCCAGGACCATTCTGGCTTCTTCCGCCTGCGGTGCCGAAACCACCGGCACACCGTCCAGAATAATTCCCGCTTTTTCATGAGCAATTTCCGCCAGAGTATTCCCGAGAAACTGCATATGGTCGTAGCCGAGTTTGGTAATGACCGATACGGCCTTATCCTCCGGATGAATGATATTGGTGGCGTCAAGACGGCCGCCCATGCCGACTTCCAGAACCACGACATCACAGTTCTGCTCTCTGAAATATAAGAATGCGACCGCCGTAACCATCTCAAAAACAGTCGGCTCCGCCCAGCCGTCTGCAGCCATTTCCTCTGACTTTTCCCTTACCTTCTCCGTCAGCCGCGCGACATCCTCTTCCGCGATTTCTTCTCCGCAGACACGGATCCTCTCGGTAAAGTGTTCCAGGTAGGGAGAGGTGTACAGACCGGTCCGGTATCCGGCGCTGCGCAGTACCTGCTCGATAAAGGCTGCAGTAGATCCCTTTCCGTTGGTTCCCGCAATGTGAACATATTTCAGGCCATCCTGCGGATTGCCCAGACGGCGCATCAGTTCCGTCACCGGTTTCAGGCCCGGGCGGGTCTGGGAATACTTCGGGGCATTCAGCCAGGTCAGCGCTTCTTCATAGGTCATTTTTCCATTCCTGCTTTCTTTATGCTTATTTTCTTCAGCCATCTTCTGCAATTCCCTTCTGAATTTTATTTATTCCTGCGCGTCAGTGTCTTCCTCTGCTGACACACGGCAGATTTTTGATTCTGCCGTAAACACAGAAAATCCCGGCCAGAGCTTTTGCTCCGGCCGGAATAACTTTAACAGTTTTATTTATCGTCCTGCAAATCTACCTTCCAGTCTGGTCAGAATTCCCACGCGGTCTACAACCTTCAGCAGTGCAAAAAGCAGCGCCGTCTGAATCGGCCACATGATCGCTTCCTTCACAATTCTGATCGGAAGAAGAACTTTAAATGCCTGTCCGTATAAAACAGCCAGCCAGAGTGTGTTCAGAAGAACATTAACCAGAATGGTATTAATGAGCAGGGTAATGGCAGTCCGTTTCACAGAAAGCGGACGCTTATAGAGGCCCAGTCCCACAATCAGCCCCGTAAGAGCCGCGGAAATTGTAAAGCCCGGGAAAAACGGTCCTGTCGGCTTGATCATGTAATTCAATATATCCATGACAGCACCCATGATCGGCGCCGCCACCGGTCCGAACAGAAATGCCGCCGCGTCCTGCGGGACAAAAGTAAAGGTGATCTTCAGGAAATTCCCGATCTGGAAAGAAAAATAGCCCAGAATAATCGAGAGTGCGCCCAGCATGGCAATCGCGGTAAGCGCGTGCGTGTTTTTCAGCATTTTTGCCGATGACTTGAATCGTGTGCCAGTGTCTTTCATTTCTACCTCCGAAAAACTATTCATAAAGAACACACATCCGGAAGCTGCGTCGCACGGACAGAAAAAGGGACCCTGTTTACGCAGGATCCCTGATCTTTCACAATGTTGCAGCGGGATGCGGCATGCATATCGCAAGCTCTGCTTTTCGCCCGGATGACAACTCCCCGTCCATCCGATACTTAACGCATACATGCCTACTCGTAAACGTATACGCACATGCTACTACGTTTTATCCGTTTTGTATACCATGTAAAGGAAATATTTTTGTTTATTTCTCCACACATATAAAACTTTTATTGTAAGGTATCCACAACATCATTTCTCTTAATACATGTATTCTTCATCAATATGGCCAGGCTAGAACAGTCCGCTGATCTTTCCTGTGCTGTCCACATCGATCTTCTCGGCAGACGGATGTTTCGGAAGTCCCGGCATGGTCATGATATTTCCGGCAAGCGCTACCAGGAAGCCCGCGCCCGCGCTGACCTTGATGTCGCGGATGGTAATGCGGAATCCGTCCGGAGCACCCAGAAGCTTGGCATTATCAGAGAATGAATACTGGGTCTTCGCAACGCAGATCGGCAGCTTGTCAAATCCCAGTGCCGTCAGCCTCTTGATTTCTTTCTTTGCCTTCGGAGCAAAATCCACACCGTCTGCGTGATAGATTCTGCGGGCAATCTGCTCCATCTTCTCCTCAATGCTGCCGTCCAGGGAATAGGAGAAATCAAAGCTGTTCGGCTGATCACAGAGACGGACAACCTCTTTTGCGAGTTCCTCTCCGCCTTCGCCGCCTTTGGCCCAGACTTCAGACAGCGCAACGTTGACGCCCTTCTCCTTACACTTCTCCTCAACCAGCTTCAGCTCCGCCTCGGTATCTGTCGGGAAAGCGTTGATGGCAACAACCGTCGGAAGTCCGTAAACGTTCTTCATGTTATCCAGGTGACGCAGGAGGTTCGGCAGGCCCTTCTCCAGAGCATCCAGATTTTCTTCATTCAGCTGATCCTTCGGAACGCCACCGTGGAACTTCAGTGCGCGGACCGTCGCAACCAGAACGACAGCGCTCGGCTTCAGACCGGCCATTCTGCACTTGATATCAAAGAACTTCTCTGCTCCCAGATCAGCGGCGAATCCTGCTTCTGTGATCGCATAGTCACCGAATTTCAGAGCCATCCTAGTTGCCATTACAGAGTTGCAGCCGTGAGCGATATTCGCGAACGGACCGCCGTGGATGAAGACCGGATTATGCTCCAGCGTCTGCACCAGGTTCGGTTTCAGCGCATCCTTCAGCAGAGCGGCCATAGCCCCCTGTGCCTTCAGATCTGCAGCGGTTACCGGCTTGTCATCATAGGTATATCCGATGACGATGCGGGCCAGACGCGCCTTCAGATCATCCAGATCAGAAGCCAGACAGAGAACCGCCATAATTTCACTGGCAACTGTAATATCAAAACCGTCCTCACGCGGAACGCCCTGCATTCTGCCGCCGAGCCCGTCGACAATATTACGCAGCTGACGGTCATTCATATCCACACAGCGTTTCCAGGTGATCTTCTTCACGTCAATACCCAGCTCATTACCCTGCTGGATATGGTTGTCAATCATTGCGGCAAGCAGATTATTTGCAGCTCCGATGGCATGCATGTCGCCGGTGAAGTGCAGATTGATATCCTCCATCGGAACAACCTGCGCATAGCCGCCGCCTGCAGCTCCGCCCTTGATTCCGAAAACCGGTCCCATGGACGGCTCTCTCAGCGCAGCTACAGCCTTCTTTCCGATCCGGTTCATCGCATCGGCAAGTCCGACAGAAGTCGTTGTCTTTCCTTCACCTGCAGGTGTCGGTGTAATAGCCGTTACCAGAACCAGCTTTCCATCCGGTTCTCCGGCTTTTTTCTTCAGCAGATTATAGTCAATCTTTGCCTTGTACTTACCGTAATTTTCAATGTAGTCTTCCTCAATTCCAAGACGCTTCGCAACATCCTGAATCGGCTCCATCTCACACGCCTGCGCGATTTCGATATCTGATTTAACACTCATTGTTTAACTCCTGTTCTGACCACGGGATCTGTGTTCACCTCATTCCGGCATTCCATCGGACAAAAACAAATCAGCAAGGCTCCTCATTTCCTGTACCAGTCTGCCGGCGATCCTTTCCGGTCAATCCATCTTCTTCAACACCAATAACCCTGGTTCAGGCTAGCGTTTCGAATCCATGAACCCGATGATCTGTGCTTCCACACCGCTGCGGATATCCTTGTAATTATGGATTTCGTGGCGGTATCCCTCATACAGCTTCATCTGCACATCCTGATGTCCAGTCTCCTTCAGCGCTTCATAAATCTGCTTTACGCCCTTTCCATACATGCCGACCGGATCCTGATCTCCGCTGATAATGTTAATCGGAAGAGCAGCAGGTACTTTTTCTGCCCAGGATGCGCCCTTCAGATTCTGCAGCATCTCGACAAAATAGTACATCGACCGGTTGGTCGTCGGACGGGTAAAGGCGTCAAACGGGTCATTTGCATGATCATACTGGACGTACGGATCATCGCAGATCCATTCATTTCCAATCTTTATTTCTCCGCAGCGCTCATTCATCCAGCCCATGAGATTTCCGGCAGCCTCCGGATCGCTTTCTTCTCCCTTTCCGCTGTCAATCAGTGCTTTCAGCGTTTTTTCCGCTTCATCCGCACCCGGGAAATCACCGGCCGTTCCGCAGAGCGTTGCGCCTTTCAGTTCATCTGCATACTTGGTAATGTAATCTTTGACAATGAAAGAACCCATGCTGTGGCCAAAAAGGAAATACGGAAGATCCGGGTATTTCTCTTTTACAATTCCGGTCAATGTGTGTTCATCTTCCATCATGGTATGCCAGCCCTGATCACCCCAGTCTCCCCAGCTATTGTTTTCAAGAGCTGTCTTGCCGTGACCGACATGGTCATCGCAGGCAACGATGTAACCGGCATCGACGAACGCAGATATCATATGCAGATATCTCCTCGCATGCTCGCCGAATCCGTGAATCAGCTGTACCACACCCTTATATTCTGCGGCCGGAACATAAATCCATCCATACACTGTATCTCTCTTGTTATAAGACTTGAAATTTACCTCATGCAGCATTGCTGTAATCCTCCTCTCCTGCTATAGCACAAGCAAATTCATCTGAACATTCACAGTATATCATGGAATCGCGGCAATATACTGGAATCCAGACATGTTTTCATTATTGTTCCCTGTACGCGCACGGAAACTCCGTATTTCCGTGCTCATTCCACCTCCTTTCCGCCTGACGGCTTCACCGTATGAAAATAGCGCAGCGGCGGGGTAACCCCACAGCTGCGCCAGCGCAGTATGAAAAGATTGTATCCTCAGATACTTTCCCTTCTGAATCTGCCTCTCTCACGGGAGGTAGTATCATGGCCTCATATCAGATCGTTACAGTGACTGAAGTTTTTCAGCCGCTTCAATCAGAGCTGCCGCTGCCTGCTTATCGTCTCCGTCACTGCATCCAATGTGTCTGGACAGATCTGCCAGCTTCGCAAGTGCGTCACCGGTAAGATCCTTTTCACTTTCTGCAGGGAATAATCCCGCTTCAGGATCCAGCGTATCAGCTGCGTTTGACAGAGCCATTCCGGCAAGTGCCGCTGCATTAGCCATATTTTCTCTAGCTTTCATACACGGCGGATCAGCGAGAGCATTTGGAAGGTTTTCAAATACATCCTTCACTGCATCTCTGGCAAACCCGACGATATAATCGGTCGCATGCGGATCGATGTGCGCACGCACTGCCTGTGCAAGTACAGTCAGACCTGCTTCCTTCACCAGTTCACGAGGTGCGCCCTGGGAGAAATCACTGTCGATGACAGCCATTTCCGGAAGCATATTAAAGCTTGCGATTACGCGTTTCTTTCCACTGTTGTCATTGATCAGAGCAAACGGTGAACACTCTGCGCCTGTTCCGGCAGTTGTCGAAATCAGGAAGAGTTTTGCCTTGTCACCCATTTCCGGGAAACCGGCATCCGTTGTCTTGCTGAAATGGTCTGCAAGATCTGAAAGGTCAGCATCCGGATGCTCATAAAGCACCCACATTGCCTTCGCCAGATTCATGACAGAACCGCCGCCGATACCAAGAATGGCATCCGGTTCAAATTCCAGCATCTTCGGAAGTCCGCTGCCGGCTGTGGCCATATCAGGTTCTCCGCTGCCGTAGAAGAACTCGGCAATCTGGAGTCCGCCTTTCTTCAGCCATTCCTCAACAGGACGGATCATTCCGCTCTTAAACAGGTTTGCGTCCGTGATAATGAAAGCTCTCTTTAACCCGTATACTTCACTGAGTTCACGCACAGCGACCGGCATGCATCCTCGTTTGAAATACACTTTCTTCGGTAATTTGAGCCAGTTCATAATCCATCTCCTTACAACGTGTCAGATTCAAGCAACTGATGAACCCGGGCGCCGCGCCTCGCGGCGCGGCATCCGCCCTGGTCCATCTTTCCGGATTCCATAGGACAGAACCTTTGGGTTTATTTGAATCCTCCAACCTTGTCCAGGCCGATTTCTGCAGCAAGTCCGTTCGGGTAAGCTGCGTGAGTATCTGCCGGGTTGTCGACTGGAACGGACAGAACGTCTCCGTAACGCTCAACGAATCCTTCATCGCCGTAGAATGCTCTCAGATAGCACTGCTTCAGCTCTTCGATTGTCGGATATACCGGGTTGCAGCCTGTGCATGCATCGTGGAATGCCCACTCGGACATGCTGTCAACTACATCCAGGAATTCCTGCTCGATCTGGTCAGCAGTCTTGTCCGGATGATTCTGAACGAGGTATTCCCAGATAGTCTCAGGAATATCGATTTCCTTCTTCAGATCTGCGCAAGCCTTGATCCAGTTGTTGAATGTCTCTTCGTCATCCTTGCCCTTAACGCCGATCAGTTCACCGAGTTCAACGTATCTCTCGAATGCCTGAGGATACTTGTACTGGGAGAATGTGCCCATGTGATATGGATGCTTCTGAGCGTTGAACTTGCAGACATATGGGAAGAGCAGTGCGTTTGCAGTTCCGTGTGGAATGTGGAACCATCCGCCGATCTTATGAGACAGGGAGTGGTTGATTCCCAGGAATGCATTCGCAAATGCGATTCCTGCAAGTGCGGATGCGTCGATCATCTTCTCGCGGGCTTCCGGATCCGGATCTGCGCCCTTGAAGGAGGATCTGTAGGATCTTCCCAGATACTTGAAGACGTTCTCTACTGCTGTCTTTGCGAATCCGTCTGTATAGTCTGTTGCATAGATGGATACATAAGCCTCAACTGCGTGAGTCAGTACATCGTATCCGGATGCCTGTGTAGCTCTCGGCGGCAGCTTCATTGTGTTGTCGCAGTCTACGATAGCCATCAGCGGCATCATTTCATAGCCGATCAGAGGCCACTTCATTCCGGTGTTCGCATCGGAAATGATGGTGAACGGTGTCATCTCAGATCCTGTTCCTGCTGTTGTCGGGATGCAGACTAACTGAGCCTTGGAACCCATCTGCGGGAAGAAACGAACTCTCTTACGGATATCGATGAAGTTCGTAGCCATCTTCAGGAATTCCTCTTCTGGATGCTCGTACATGATCCACATAATCTTCGCTGTATCCAGAGCGGATCCTCCGCCGATAGCGATGATTACATCAGGCTCAAACTCGTGCATCTTCGGCAGGCCCTTCATAGCGTCCTGAATCTGAGGGTCAACACGAATGTCGAAGAACTCAGCAACATCGAGGCCTTCCTTCTTCAGCTGATCGATGATCGCATCGCATGCGCCGATCTTGAACAGGTTCGCATCGGTTACGATGAATGCTCTCTTATAGTGGTAAACTTCACTCAGTTCTCTCAGAGCAACTGGTGTGCAGCCTCTCTTGAAGTAAACCTTCTTAGGCAGCTGCAGCCACAGCATGTTTTCTTTTCTTGTTGTAACGGTCTTGATATTCAGCAGCTGCTCGAACTGAGTATTTCCTGCATATGCGGAATTTCCCCATGATCCAGGTCCCAGTGTGAGTGATGGCGGAATATCGAAGTTGTACAGATCTCCGATGCCTCCGAAGGATGTCGGCTGGTTGATGATGATTCTTGCAGCCTTCATTCTCTCAGCAAACTTATCGATCTTATCCTGCTGCTCCTGATTTACATACATTGCAGCGGAATGTCCAGCTCCGCCTTCCAGAACCAGCTTATAGCAGATATCAAATGCTTCATCAAGCGTGTCTGCCTTGAACATACCGAGCAGAGTAGTCAGTTTCTCGCAAGCCCATGGGTTGTCATGAGATGTATCGTCTGTCTCACGAATCAGGACCTTTGTGTCTGCAGGAACTTCGAATCCAGCCATCTCAGCCAGATGAACTGCAGACTGTCCTACTGCCGGCGGATTAACTCCGTGTGTCTTGAAGTTGAAGAATACCTTTGCAACTGCGTCTGCCTCTTCGTCATTCAGGAAGTAGCAGCGAGCTCTCTTCAGCAGGTCCTTAACCTCATCATATACGCTGGACAGAACGGTAATGTGCTGCTCAGCTGCGCAAATCATACCATTATCGAATGTCTTGGAATGGATGATGGACTCAACAGCCATTCTCAGATCAGCAGAATCATCGATAACTACGTTGCAGTTTCCAGGTCCTACACCAAGTGCCGGTGTTCCGGAGGAGTAAGCTGCATGAACCATTCCTGCACCGCCGGTAGCGATAACCAGGTCTGCTTCCTTCATCAGCATATCGGAGATATCCAGGGAAGGTGTCTTGATCCAGCTGATTGCATTAGGCGGCATGCCGGCTTCGATCGCTGCATCACGCATAATTTCTGCAGCACGGATTGTGCACTGTTTAGCCCTTGGATGCGGTGAGATGATGATCGCATTTCTTGTCTTCAGACACATCATGATCTTGTAGATACAAGTTGATGTCGGGTTGGTCGTCGGAACGATCGCTGCTACAACTCCCTTAGGAGATGCGATTCTCTTTGTTCCGAATGCCTTGTTCTCTTCAATGATGTCGCAGGACTTCTTCAGTCTCATGTAGTTCCACATATGCTCAGATGCATACTGGTTCTTGATAACCTTATCAACTACAACACCATATCCGGTTTCCTCATGAGCCATCTTGGCCAGAGGAATTGCCATGTTGCTTGCTGCCATAGCTGCAGCTTCGCAGATCTTGTCAACCTGCTCCTGTGTGAATGTCGCAAACTCATTCTCCGCCTCACGGATCAATGGTAAGCTCTGCTCAAAACTTTCAACAGAATCAATCAATAACGCTTTTGCCATAATTTTCCTCCTGTGCATGTCAATGCAGAAGATAACCAATATTCACTTAAAAGACATTCCGCGCGGTTCAACGTCTTTTTAAAATCTACCTGCATTCTACCCCCTTTTTGTAATTTTCGCAATATACTTTCACGTGTATACATCATAAACTCAGTTGTTATTTTATAGTCAAAGTTAACAAACGATGTATAAATTCTTACACTTGGCACGATACTTTTTTAACAAAAATCCGATATGCCTGTATGCCTGTATATTGTTGTTTTTATAACGAATTATCTATGCATAGAAACTGCATACGAGGCTGTACAATCACCTTCCGCCGCTGTTGAAATCTATGGAATTCCGCCATTTACCGGATATATAGGTTAATAATCTATACACATTGTCATTATTTTATCAATCAGATTGTCAATTTCTTACCAATTTGTCCTGCCATCACTACACACCCGTATACCAGTATAATTTTTACATCCAGTTCGCATTTTTTGCATTGTGTATACAATATTCTTTTTCAATATTTATATTTCAAAACTATATATTTACTCCATAATCCTTTCGGCAAAACAATTGATGTGTCAGCCAAACAAACCGCAAGTGCATTTTTTGTTACATTTAAACAAGTAAACGATTCATCTTGTTCTAGTTTGTATACAACGCATTCTACTGTTGATTTTTCTACTGAGACGTATATTATAAAGGAAGAAATCGTGATACAGGATACTGCATGCAGGATTCAATATAAAAAATATGGATAGAAGATCAGCAGACAGACATGCACCACTGTCCCCTCCTTCTGTGGCATCAGCAGAAGGAAATTGAAAGACGGAGCAGCACGGGTGCAGGGGAGATTCACTCACACATTTTCTCTTCTTCTGCGGAAACAGTCTGTATTTTTGAATTCACACATTCAATATCGTGCATGATCACATAAAAGTTCATATGTAATCTTACAGAAAGTACTGAATCAACCATCTAATTATCAGAGGAGGATTTAAGATGAAATCATTTAAGTACACTTGCAAAGCTACCCTCGGACTTCACGCACGTCCAGCCGCAATTCTCGCTACAGAGTGCACAGGCCTGAAGAGCACAGTAACAGTTGAAGCAAACGGTATGACTGCTTCCGGTACAGATGTACTGGCAATCATCGCACTGCGTGCCAAGAAGGGCGACGTCCTGAACATCAAGGTTGAGGGAACACCTGAGGATGAGGCAAAGGATTACGACAGACTGCAGGAAGTCTTCGCTGACATCATTCCTACAGACAACAACCTGGACACACTGAAGGTTGCTTTCTACGGAACAAAGGACTACGACAGAACTTTCTTCGAAGAGCTGGGCAAAGATAAGGGCGAAGGCGCTTATAACTGCGACATCACATACTTCGACAGCCGTCTGACAGCAGAGACTGTTCACCTGTGCCAGGGATTCGATGCAGTCTGCATGTTCGTTAACGATGAGGCTCCGCGCGAGGTTGTCGAGCAGATGAAGAAGAATGGTATTCGTCTGATCCTTCTGCGCTGCGCTGGATTCAACAACGTTGATCTGGATGCTGCCAAGGAGTGCGGAATCACAGTTCTGCGTGTACCTGCTTATTCTCCATACGCTGTTGCAGAGCATGCCATGGCTATTCTGCAGGCTGCTAACCGCCGCATTGCAAAGGCTTACAACAAGGTTAAGGATAACAACTTCGCTCTGAACGGACTGCTGGGAACAGACCTCCACAACAAGGTTGCAGGAATCGTTACTACAGGACGTATCGGTCAGTGCATGGCAAGAATCTGCAAGGGCTACGGCATGACCGTAATCGCATGGGATGCTTATCCAAACAAGGCTCTGGAAGAGGAAGGTCTTCTGACATACGTTTCCAAGGAAGAGCTGTTCCAGAAGTCTGACCTGATTTCTGTTCATGGTCCACTGATCATGGGAGAAGGCGGAACATACCACCTGATCAACGACAAGGCAATCTCCATGATGAAGGACGGCGTAATGCTGGTTAACACTGCTCGTGGCGGATTCATCGATACAAACGCTCTGCTGTCCGGACTGAGAGCTGGAAAGTTCCATGCAGTTGCACTGGACGTTTACGAAGGACAGGATGAGGTTGTTTACACAGACCACTCCGATGATATCCTGAGCAACGATGTTGTCGCTCGTCTGACTTCCTTCCCGCAGGTTGTTGTTACATCTCACCAGGCATTCTTCACACGTGAGGCTCTGCAGGCAATCGCAGCAGATACTCTGGAGAACGCTCGTAACTTCCTGCAGGGACTGCCTTACGGAAAGGCTGAGGTTGTTCGCTAATTCACAGAAAGCGATTATTCCTTTTAGACAAAATATAACCGGGCAAGAACAAAAGCTTGAAACCTTCCTGCCCGGGAAACTGAAAACGCTGTATCTGGCAGATGCCGGGTGCAGCGTTTTTCTATACTCATATCCTGTTATTCGTTTTTATTTTTCCATATATAATAAGATATTTTTTCTGATATCAGGTAAACCATGTAAAAGCGGCTTCACCTGCTCCTTCCGGATCATCGCAGGGTTACTTTGAAGCATAGGCTTTTCTTCTCTTGCGGTTCGATTTTTGTCCGCGGAACTTCCGCTCCTGCTTCTCCGGTTTCATATAGGAGATGGCTGCCGGTGCATCGACACTGCTGCCGCGCTGTCCCTGTTTTTCCATACTTTTCAGGTCTTCTTCAGCGTATTCGATTTCTACATCGATGTGACGGCCGAATTCTTCACCGTATTTACGCTTGTTTCTGAAGTAGAATACGACGCCCAGAAGTGTCCATGCTCCCGCAATCAGCCACTCCTGCAGTGCCAGTGTGCTTCCGGAACCCGGAATCAGGTACATGGCCACCATAGCGCCGGACATGACCACCGCACATCCTCCGACCAGTTTATAGTGACGGATCTTATACGGACGCGGCATATCCGGACGTTTCTTCCTGAGAATCAGGAAGGAAATCGATACCATGCAGTATGCCAGGCAGCAGGCGAGGTTTCCGGCATCGCAGATCCACACGAGCATTCTGCGTCCGGCCAGCGGTGCGGCCATGGAAATGATGCCGATCAGAATCAGCGCATTCACCGGTGTCTTGTATTTCGGATGCAGTTTTCCGAAGAAGGATGGGATCATCTTGGAATCTGCCATGGAATACATGGCGCGGCTTCCGCCCATCAGGAAGGAGTTCCAGCTGGTAACGATTCCGCAGAGTCCGCCGACGATGACGACATTCGCCATTGCCTTGACACCAAATCCCTTAACCATTGCGTCTGCGGTCACCAGACCGTTTCCGGTCATTGCGCGGGTGATCTCCGCATGATTCATCAGATAACCGACGGCGATGATGATCAGGGAATAGAATACGACTGCCAGAATAATAGACAGAATCAGGATTCTTCCGATTTTCTTCAGTGAGCCCTGAATTTCCTCCGCTGCCTGCGGGATGACGTCAAATCCGATGAAGAAGAACGGTGTCATAACCGCAACATGCATCATGTGGCTGAAGCTGCTGGAACCGCCTGTTCCTGCGAACATCTGCGGCAGCAGGTTGGATGTATCTCCCCGGACGGCGGATACGACGATCAGCACCATGCCGACGCTGAAAATAATTGCGGTCAGCAGGGTCTGCAGGTTTGCAGCCGTCTTGGCGCCGTGAATATTAATCAGTGTCATCATCAGAGCAATTCCTGCGGCCAGCAGGAGCCAGCTTGCGTAGATCTTGAAGCCGCCCACCGTATACAGATACCCCTTCAGGAATGACGGGAAGATATAGGCGACAATCGTCGGGAACGCGCAGGCCTCGTAACATACAACGGCAATATAGCCGAAGATGATTCCCCAGGTGCAGACGAAAGATCCGGTCGGCCCCATCGCCTTATAACTGAAGACGTGTTCTCCTCCGCACTGCGGCATGGCGGAAGTCAGTTCCGCGTAGGTCAGTCCGACGAAAAAGATCATGACGCCGCCGATACAGAATCCCAGAGCCGCGCCGATTACTCCTCCGCGGGTGATCCAGTCGCCGGTGGAAATAACCCAGCCCCATCCGATCATTGCGCCAAATGCAATGACGAGAATATCCCAGGAATTCAGAACTTTATCGAATTCCGATTGTTTCGTTTTTTTCTGTGACATGTATATCAGCCCCTTCATTATTTAAAATATATTGTCATTTTAGTGAAATCCCTCTTCTATACACTGTATTTACGGCCACCTCAGCACATATTCCATTTTTATTGTCAATACTATTTTAAATTAGTATTGTCACTTTTGCAAGATCCCGGCTTTATTTTTCATCTATGAATCACAAATTCTTCACATTTTCTTTGTGTACGCACTTCCTCACCGCACGTTGCATTTATTATTTATACATTATTTTATCACCATATACGTATTACCAGCTGCTGCATAAACGGCGGCAGTACGGAGCTCCCTGCTGTTCAGTCCGATAAGGTCTCCTGCTGATTCTGACCGCATCACAGCCCTTGTCCCGTACACACTTTGTCGTTTGTTTCACAATTTTTCACATCCCGGAATGGGGATCCGGACAAATCTATCGGTGTAAGACCCAGACATGTACAGCCAGAAGATCACGCAATTCTTACACATTCAATTTATATATTCTGTTATCCGTATCACTCGTATCCGATTGTACTCAACTTTTATAATACGATTGCAATATTTTTATATGAAATCACTTCAAAAAGATATTGCTATCACTTCAATCTGAATTTATAATAAGAGGTAGTATTATTAGGTACAGAAATTTTCTTCCTGTATCTTCTTATATATATTTGTTTAAGGAGACTTCGCAATGAAACTGAAGAAATTAACGAACAAAGAACTTGATGTCCTGCGTGTGCTGTGGGACTCGGAGGATCCTCTTCTTGCATCGGAGATTTACAAAATCGATCCTTCCCTGAACAGCAATACTGTTCAGGCAGCGCTCAGAAACCTGACGAAAAAGGGTTATATCAAGGTCGCCGACATCGTTTACAGCGGAACCGTTCTTTCACGGCGCTACACTCCGATCGTCACCCAGCCGGAATATGTAAAGATGTTCTTCCCGGCAACAACGGAGGAAAAACTCATCTTTCTGGAAGGATTTATTCAGGACATTGAAACGCAGGAAGAACTGGACAGGGTTCAGAATCTGCTCGACAAGAAAAAAGCCGAACTGGATAAATAATGATCATCAACCACAGAAAATGACTACGCAATTATTTCATCCTGTTATCTATTATTAAAAAAGGAGCCGCGGGGCTCCTTTTTCTTTCCTCTTATATTCTTCGATTTCTTTGAAGCAGGTCCGCAGTCTCACTGCCGCGCTTCCCTCTGCTGCCTTTTCCGTGTTCAAAAACAAAAGAGGCCGCCGCTCCCGGGCAATTATCTTAACACAGAGCATCCGCCCGTACAGACCAATAAGGCAATAAAAAATGCGCTATCAGGGGATCGAACCCTGGACACCCTGATTAAGAGTCAGGTGCTCTCCCAGCTGAGCTAATAGCGCATAAACATATTTCTTTCTCGCCGCCTTGTCTCACGCGACTTATATATAATACGCCAATCCGTGAGTTTTGTCAACAAGTTTTGAAATTATTTATGCGCTAAAGCAAGTACATTATTACCGTCCGTCCGAATGCCGATATAACGCTTATTCAGCCGCTTTCGGAAGACGAACCATCGCGGTGAACAGATCACCGTCAATCGCAATCTGGAAACTTCCGTGCATCATACGGGAAAGGTCCTGTGCAATGGCAAGGCCCAGACCGCTTCCTTCTGTACTGCGGGAATCATCGCCCCTTGTGAATCTCTGCATCAGTTCATCCGTACTGATATTCAGCTGTGCCGCGGAAATGTTTTTCACGGACAGTTCCACCTCTTCACCGGCATCGCGGATATCCATATACACCCGGGTTCCCGGCATAGCATACTTTTTCACGTTGGTCAGCATGTTCTCGATGACTCTCCACAGCAGCTGGCCGTCTGCCATCACCTGTGTATTATCGGCATGATTCTGCAGAATCAGCTTGAGATTCCGGGCCAGCAGATCGTCCTGCAGTTCACCCAGGGCCTGATTGGCGATGGAAACCATGTCCAAGCGGGTCAGATTCACCGGAAGGTCCCCGGAAGAAGCCTTGGCCGCGTCAAACAGATTCTGCGTCAGGCGCTGCAGCCGCTTCGTCTTCTGCTCCAGAACATCCAGATACTCCGGCGCGTTTTCACTGTCCAGCCCCTCTTTTTTCAGAAGGTCGACATAGGTCACAATGGATGTCAGCGGGGTCTTCAGGTCATGAGAGACATTGCTGATCAGGGCTGTCTTCATCCGTTCATTCTTCATCAGTTTCTGGACAGCCGCGCCCTGCGAGTCCGCGATGGAATTAATGTCGTCCGCCATCTGGCCGAGCTCACCTCTTCCAAGATCCGGAATCTTATAATCCACATTGCCGTCCCGGATGCTTCTGGCACCCTTCCGAACCGCCTCGAAGCGGCGGACCTCTCTCGGTACGAAAATGCAGAACAGAATGGCCAGGATCAGCATGCCGAGCGGCCCTCCGGATGCCGCATCAATCAGTCCGGCAAAGAACAATCCCACAAGGCCGGTAATCAGCACGGCGCGCAACAGATGGTTTCTGCTGCTGAGGAAATTCCCCGTTCCCCGGTAAATTCCCCGGCAAACGGTTACAATCAGCGTATATCTCCAGAAACTGTGATTTTTCAGCTTTCTTGCAATCGAGATTGTAACAGCACCGACACAGAGTACAATTGCCAGTCCCATCAGAATGGCCAGCAGCATTCCGGATGCTCCCGGAAAACGCGTCGCCGTATACTGCACCGCATTTTCTCTGACCCACTTATGCAGAAGCGTCATCTGCGCAGAACTCAGCTGCATATTCCAGTGCCCGGTAATCACCCGGAATACCGGCCAGAAACTGTCGTTCATTCCATTTCCAGTCTCGAACAGAACCATGCCGGCCGGATAAACCAGGAGCAGAGACATCGCAGCCACCAGGACCTGGACCTCCGTCCAGATCTTATCAAAGGGATACAGATGAACTCCGCCTCCCGATTTTTTCTTTCCACTTGTTATTACCGCTGCAATCAGACATGCCGCCGCAATTACAATCGCAAAAATCATGATATTGACGAAAAAATCATGGGCATGCGTCATGCCGCTCCGGTTCAGGATCTTCGCAATTTCAAGCTCTGATGCTTTCGGCTTTCCGTCACCTGAATAGCTTGTTCCGATCGACCGGACATTTTCCAGCGCCAGAATGATGAATCCGGAAAATCCGGCGATTCCACTGGCGATCACGCCCAGGATGCAGCTGATGGTGAACACCACGCTCCGGGTACGCGGACGCCGTTCGTATTCATCAGAATCCCAGTCTCCCCTTGCCGGGATGATTTTGTCGTCTGCTTCAGAAGACGGCATCGCTTCCTCTTCAGGCTGTGCCGCTTCCTGGCTTTCCGGAGCATTCATATTCTCCTGTCTTTCTTCCGGATAAAGGAGTTCTGTCTCTTCTTCCGGATTTCTTTCCTTTCTTTTATTCATCCAATCTCTGAATGACATCACAAACACCTCGTTTCTTTAACGGGCCATTTTCTCCACCTTGTATCCCAGACCCCAGACCACTTTCAGATACCGCGGCGATCTCGGGTTGATCTCGATCTTCTCCCGGATATGGCGGATATGCACCGCAACTGTATTTTCCACATTGCAGGCGGGTTCTTTCCAGACGGCTTCGTAAATCTGCTCCATGGAGAACACCTGGCCGGCGTGCTCCGTCAGCAGCTTCAGAATGCCGTATTCTTTCGGCGTCAGTTCGACCTCTTCCCCGTCCACGGTGACGGTCTTCGTCTTATCGTCCACAATCAGTCCGCCGCTTCGGAAAACATTGTTTTCATCCGCGGCTTTCATGCTTCCCAGATTGGTGTAGCGCCGGATCTGGGAATTCACCCGCGCCACAAGTTCCATCGGGTTGAACGGCTTGGTGACGTAATCGTCCGCGCCGATATTCAGTCCGTTAATCTTATCGTAGTCCTCAGATTTGGCCGACAGCATAATGATCGGAATATTGTTCTCCTCCCGGATTTTCATCGTCGCCTGGATTCCGTCCATCTTCGGCATCATGATGTCCATGATGATCAGATGGATCTCATGCTCTCTCACGGCCTCCAGCGCCTGAATCCCGTCATATGCCTTGTAAATCGTATATCCCTCATGCGACAGATAGATTTCAATCGCTCTCGCAATTTCCTTATCGTCGTCACAGACCAGTATGTTTCCTTTCATCTCTCTCCCTCCTGCATGATCAAGTATATCGCCCACGAACGGAGATATTTTTGAATAAATCCTTATCTTTTTCTTAAGTTTCCGGGTCCTATCATACCATATTCCCCTTGCAGCTGTCTTTTGGCGGCAAAATCCACACTTGCAAGAGAAAAACTGTATCTCAGAAATGATGTCATTATATCGAAAATTTTACATAAGTTTGATAGATGAACGATAAAATCTTTACTAAAATGTACTAACGAAAAGGAGTTATTTATATTTATGTACGGAATTATTGATATTGGATCCAATACGATTCGTCTGGTACTCTATCACGTGGAGAATACAGAGCACGGTTACCAGATTTCCAGAATCATGAACAAAAAATATACGGCTTCTCTGGCCGGATATGTAACGAAAAAAGGAAAAATGAACGGTGAAGGCATTCAGTGTGCCTGCGACACGCTCTGCGAACTGCGGGAAATCATTGAAAGTATCCACCTGGAGCAGGTTTACGTGTTCGCTACCGCATCCTTCCGAAACATCACCAACACGGAAGAAGTCCTGCGCAGAACGGAAGCTGCTTCCGGATTCAGCATCCGGGTGCTGAGCGGCGAGGAAGAAGCAAACTGCGGATTCTACGGACTGCTGAGTGAAATCGAGCAGGCCCATAAGGGAAAAGAAGTCAGCAGCGGAATGCAGATCGACCTGGGCGGCGGCAGTACCGAGTTTGTTTTCTTTAAAAATCATAAGATCAAAACTTCCCTGTCGATTCCGATCGGGTCGCTGAATCTGTATGAACGTTTTGTCGACAGCATTCTGCCAACGGCCGCAGAAATGAAACAGATCCGCAAGTATGTGCATAAGCAGCTGAAGAACACGAAGTTCCCGGAAGACTGGGATGCAGACCTGCTCTGCTGCGAAGGCGGTACCGCCCGGGCGCTTCAGAGGCTGATCTGTGCAGCCTTCCCGGAAAACACCGGCCACGACTTCTACAACACGAAATATCTCCAGGAATGGGAGCAGTATTATCTGCAGAATCCAGAGAAATGCCAGCGGGATATTTTAAAGATCAACCCGGAACGTATCCACACGCTGATTCCGGGCGCTATCGCCATCCAGTGCATCAGCGATTATTTTGACTGCAAACGTGCGCTGACCGTCAGAAACGGCGTACGTGAAGGCTATCTCCTTTCTCAGCTGTATGACAGCGGGAAGGACTCATCATTTGCGGGATTTATTGATTAAGACATCTGAAACGGAGGGAGAACATGAATATGAAAAAGAGTAAAAATGTGTATATGCAGAACCGTGAGCTTTCCTGGCTGAAGTTCGATGAACGAGTGATGGACGAGGCTGTGGATCCGACCGTTCCCCTGCTGGAACGCCTGCGCTTTCTGACCATTTTTACCACGAATCTGGACGAGTTCTTTATGGTCAGAGTCGGAAGTCTGATCGATATGCTTCCTCTGGGCGCGGACGGCAGTGACAATAAAACCGGCATGACTCCGCAGGAACAGCTGGATGCTATTTACACAGAGACACGCCGTCTGTACGGTAAGAGAGATGAACTGTTCAACCGCCTGGTCGGAGAACTGAGGACACAGGATATCTATTATCTGAAATATGATGAACTTACAGCTTCTGAACAGGAATATGCGGAAAACTATTTCAGCCATGAAATTATGCCGCTTCTCTCCCCTCAGATCGTCGACAAGCTCCATCCCTTCCCGCAGCTGCAGAATAAGACGATCGCCATCGGTGTTCTTCTGAAAAACGGCGGAAAGAAGCCGATTCCGGCACTTCTCTCCCTGCCATCTGTAATTCCGGATATTCTCTATCTTCCGGGAAACGGTATCCGTTTCATCTCCACAGGAGATCTTCTTTATGAGTTTGCAGATGTAGCATTCTCAACTTATGAAGTGCTGGAAAAGACAAAGCTCTGCATCACCAGAAACGCAGATATTCACGCCGAAGATGAGGATCTGGAACTCTCCAGCGACTTCCGCAACCTGATGAAGAAGATGCTGCGTGACCGCCGTCACCTGTCTCCTCTGCGAATGGAGCTGTCCAACGAGATTTCTCCGGAAGCAAAGAAGTTCCTGATCGAAAAACTCGGCCTGAACGAGGATCAGGTTTTCTATTCATCGGCCCCTCTGAAGCTTGATTTTGCCTACCCTCTCGGAGACAAACTGAACGGAGAACAGAAGGCAGAACTTCTGTACCCGCCGTATCAGCAGCGTATTCCAAATGTAATCCAGCCGGGTGTTTCCATGTTCCGGCAGATTCAGGAACACGACTTGCTGCTCTCTTATCCGTATGAAAGTATGGATCCCTTCCTGGACCTTCTCGACGAAGCTTCCATGGACGATGATGTTGTTTCTATCTCCATCACCATTTACCGGCTCGCGCGCAAGAGCCGCCTGGTGCACGCACTCTGCCGCGCTGCAGAAAACGGAAAGAAAGTCACGGTTCTGATCGAGCTCCGTGCAAGATTCGACGAACAGAACAATATCGACTGGTCGGAAGAATTCGAGAAGGCTGGATGCACAATCATCTACGGAACACCAAACTATAAGGTACACTCCAAGCTGTGCCTGATCACCAGAAAAGAAGGAAAAAATATCCGCACCTACACGCAGGTGGGAACCGGAAACTATAACGAAAAAACCTCCAAACTGTATACGGACCTCTGCCTGATGACCTGCAACCAGTACATCGGCAAGGACGCGCTCCAGTTCTTCCAGAACATGGGAATCGGAAACCTGAAGGGCAATTACAGATCCCTGATCGTCTCTCCGGTAAGTCTGAAGAGCACGGTGCTGTCCCTGATGGACCGTGAGATTGAAAAAGGAAAAGACGGATTCATGTTCTTCAAAATGAATTCGTTTACGGATAAAGACATCATCAAGAAACTCCGCGATGCCTCCCGTGCAGGGGTAACGGTGAAGATGGTCATCCGTGGAATCACCTGTCTCGTTCCTGGACTTAAGAATGAAACAGAAAACATTGAAATCCGCAGTATCGTCGGCCGCTATCTCGAGCACTCCCGAATCTATATTTTCGGAAAAGAGGAAGACGAGAAGATGTATATCGCATCTGCAGACTTCATGACCAGAAATACCGAGCGCCGTGTCGAGGTCGGATGTCCGATCTACTCTGCAGAGGTACAGGCGAAGATCCACCACCTGGTCGCTCTGATGTGGGCAGACAATATGAAAGCCCGCCGTCTGAAGACAGATGGAAAATATCAGTGGATCCGCAGCACAGAAGCCGCAACCAGAAAAGAGGAGGCCGAAAACGTGGCAGCAGCCGATTCTGCAGCTAAGGCAAAAGCAGAAGGAAAAGACGTCAGCGTCTCTGCAGATCCGGTCACTGACAGTGTTCCGGACTGGCTGACCTCCATGATGAGCAGCCGCATGGAAAACCGCGGACTCAACGCACAGGACGCACAGATGGAACTGGCCGTCCGGACCGGATATCTCCCTGGAGAAAAGCTAAAACAGCCTTCTGCACCGCATAAAGAGCATGTATCGGATAATGCCGCGGCAAAAGAAGAACCGGCCTTAAAAGAGGAATCCGGCGGCGCTGGAAAGAATCAGCAGCCGGCAGCTCCGGAAAAGAAGAGCTTCCTTGAAAAGCTGATGTTCTGGAAGTAAGCCGCTTAACTTATGTACTCCCTTCCCTTTACTCCCGCCGCAGCGGAATGCTGCGCTGCCCCAGACAGTGCAGCTCCCTGCGGCGGTTTTTATCGTCTTTTCTGTATACAATACACGCAGAGGCTCTGAATCCTTTTCAATTCTGCCCTCTCTGCCCTGCCTCTGCCGCATATTTATGCGCTTCACCTTCCCTGCACTGAAATTCTGAGCACGAAAAAACCGCCCGATTAAATCGGACGGTTCTCAGGTCAGTGCGCTATCAGGGGATCGAACCCTGGACACCCTGATTAAGAGTCAGGTGCTCTCCCAGCTGAGCTAATAGCGCATATCTTATTGATGCTGACGAACTGTTTTACCGCTCATCAACATCAATAAGTTTACTACTTCCATACATAATTGTCAACAGAAATTTTCATTTTACTTAAGATCGACTTTTCCGGCCACTATCTTCAGGATCTCAGCCGCGTCTCCGGCCTCCGGCTTCTTCAGTTTCTCAATATCGCCGTTCCGGTAAGAATCCATGATGCCGCCGAAAATCTTTGCGCTTGACGGTGGTGTCCAGCTGATGCTGTTGGCACCGGCTTCAATCGTCTCCCAGATCGATTCGTCTGTAGTTCCTCCCGTCGCGATAATCGGCACCTTCGGGAACTTCTCCCTGATTTTACGAACAGTCTCCGCGGTATTTTTCCCGGCAGAAACATTAAGAATGCTGGCTCCGGCATCCAGACGCGCCTGAATATCCGACTCCGCACTGATAACCGTTGCAATGATCGGAATATCAATGACCTTGGATATCAGTGTGACATTGGTATTGCTCATCGGTACGTTGACCACAACGCCATAGGCCCCCTGCGCTTCCGCGTCCATGGAAATCATCGCTGAGCGGTATCCGTTGGTTACACCGCCGCCGACACCGCAGAATACCGGAATCGAAGCCGCATTGATAATGGCCTCACTGATCACCTGCTGCGGGGTGAAGGGATATACGGCCAGAACCGCGTCTGCATTGCAGTTTCTGATGATCGCCACATCCGTTGTGAACACAACCGACTTGATTCTGCGTCCCAGAACGACCATTCCCGGAGCCTTATAAATCACTTCCGGGATCTTTAAAGACTTCGCCCTGAGCGTCCCCGTGATTCTGGGAATCTCCTTTTTCTCTGGAATTACTTTCTTGTCCATTCTCTACTAGTTCCTCCTGCTCCTCTTTTTCCTGTGCCTCCTGCACAGCCTCCACACGCTCTACAAGCTCTTTCTGCTCCGCTTCCTTGGCTGCAGCGGCCTGCTGCGATGGTGGAATTACCGGGAATAAGATTTCGGTGGTATAGATTTTCTCCTCTTCCATGACATGGAAGGAGCCATGCAGATCCTGCACCAGGCGCTGACAGGTCTTGACGCCGATCTTGGTACTCTCCACCTTCTTTGCCTCTTCACGGATATGATTCTGGAAAACCAGCTTTACCTTATGCTGGATCAGACTTCCCTTGACCTCAATCGGGAATTTCTCACTGGCATACTTCATCATATTCGAGAATAAGTTGTCAAAAATACGGTGAACGCAGGACACATCCGTTTCTGTCATGACATGCTCCGGGATGTTGTACTGCAGGTTCACATTATATCCATAGCTTTCCAGTTCCGAGACATGCTCACCAAGCATCTGCTGGAAGAGAATACCGGCATCCAGGACCTCCATATCCATATCATCCTGTTCATCACGGAAAACCAGGAAATACTGGAACAGCTTGTCCGACAGGTCTTTCAGCTGGAAGGCCTTGTCCCGGCAGGAATCGATATACTGTCTGACCTCTTCCAGAGACTCATACTTCTTTCCCTCGATAATATCCAGATAACCGATCAGTGATGTCAAAGGCGTCCGGATATCATGAGACATAGATGTAATCAGTTCCTGATTGGCTTTCTGCGCGGCCTGCTCATTCTCCATCTTTTCCAGAATAGCCGTTCTCATGCGGTCTACATTTACAGAAAGCATGCCGAGTTCGTCATTCTGCGCCATGCCCACCTGATGATGGAGATCACCCTCCGCAATTCTGCTGACGTCATCCGACAGATTGATCACTCTGCGCATCACATACTTATTGTATTTCAGTACAACGACAAAAAACACAAGACCGGCGAGAATAATCTCCAGAATGCTCATGATCCTGTGCCATGCCCGCTCCGGATAGACATTGATGTAAACATAATATGTTCCATCTTCAAAACGCACTCTCCGGTTGTACAGATCCTCTTTAAAATCACTCGTGTTGACTTTCAGATCCGGGTCTTTAACCTGAGGCTGGCTGCCATTCTCCTGCTGGCTGTTCTGCGCGCCTGCAGAAGTTCTGGAACTTCCCACAGACCCGACATCACTCAGAATGGTGCCCTTGGAATCCACCGCCCAGCCGCTGGAATACACATTACCCTTGCTGTTATAGACCAGAATAGCGGTATTCTTCTCGTTTCCTATCCATTTTTTCAGCGCCTCAGCATCCTTCGCCCGGACATTTCCCTTCTTGATATAGCGATGCAGATCGCGATACCGGTCATTGACAAAATGCGTCTTTACTGTCTTGCTGAGGAAAAACTGATTGCCGATCGTGGTCTCAAAAACATTCAGCAGCACAAGCGTTCCCATGGTCAGCAGCGCCGCAAGCACAATCGTCGTCATCAGCTTGACATTCAGCGAGATAAACACCCGGTGTTCCGAACGGCGGGCCCTGAACAGCGAACGAAGTGATTGTTTTTCCTTATTCAATGCGATAACCCTTTCCCCATACAGTCTTAATAATCTTCGGCTTGCGGACATCATCCTCAAGTTTCTTTCTGAGATTCAGAATATGAACCATGATCGTATTTCCCGCCGAAGACATGTAGGGTTCACCCCATACATTTTCATATAAATCCTTATTCTTTACGACTTCTCCCTTATGTTCCATAAAGTAGCGGAGAATGTCGAATTCCTTGTCCGTCAGATTGATGCGCTGGCCGTTCTTTCTGACCGACCGGGTTCTTACATCGACAAAAACATTCTCGGCAAGGGCCTCCTGGCCATTGTTCTCCGCGGCTTTCGGCTGATCATATTCACTTCTGCGGCGGATCAGGGACTTCACCTTCATCAGAAGCTCTGTCTGAGAGAACGGCTTGACCAGAAAATCATCTCCGCCCATTGTATAGGCCTCCACCTTATCCCTGTCCTGAGATTTTGCCGTGAGGAAAAGGACCGGAACGTTGGATTTTTCACGAATCCTGTGGCAGACTTCAATACCATCCATATCCGGCATCATGATATCCAGGATAACGATATCATAGGGTCCCTTGTGGAAGACGCAGTCTAAAGCCATTTCCCCGTTCTCCGCCTCTGTAACATCGTATCCTTCACTTCTCAGCAGAACGTGAAGGACCTCACGGATGTTCGGATCATCATCAACGATCAGAATTTTATTATGCATGCTCATTACAGTTCCTTTCTTTTCCTGATTGCCGCCTTACCGGATCTCAAGATCTCGGAGATCGCGGATATACAGATCTGCCTTTTCGCGGATCTGTTCCTGATCCGCCTCGCTGATCCGGTCATAGAGTCCCAGTGTGCGGTAGCCCAGATTTCCTGCCGCTTCGATTGCGTACAGACCGTCTTCAAAAACCCAGGTCTTTTCTGTATCTGCTCCAAGCGCGGCAGAAGCCATATCCCAGATCGGTTTATCTTTTTTAGTGGTATGAAGATCCTGCGCACTGAAGATGCTTCTGAAATACGGATGCAGCTGAAGGCGTGAAAAGGCCTCTTCAATACAGCTGCCCTCGGTAGAAGTTACGACAACGGCCGGAATGCCGGTCTCCTTCAGCGTTTTCAGCAGAGTGACCGCACCCGGTTTCGGCTGGACTTCATCGCGATAGAATGCATCCATCTGCGCGATGATCCCCTCTGCCACTTCATCCTTTGTCATCTGCAGATGGTAGCGCCGGATCATGTAATCTGCGCCGCTCGATGTGGTCTCTGCGAACAGAATATCTCCCAGATTGGGCTCGGCTTCAATTCCCAGCGTCTTCAGGAAGCGCGCTCCGGCATCGTGCCAGGCCGGCATGGAATCCAGCAGAGTCCCGTCCACATCGAAAATCGCGCCCTGTATATCAGCAGTATGAATGGTGATTGTCTCTCTCACTGCACTCTCCTCTTCTGTCTTTATTTACTCTTAAATGCATAGTACATATGGAATCCCTTGCCGTCACGCTGACCGCTGTCTCTGAGCAGGTATCCGTTATCATCAATTCCCATGGTGCAGGAACCCACAACCAGCTTCTTATCGCTGTTGATGCTCCATTTACCGCTGGTCTCCGTCGTCTTTCCATTGGAATCGGTAAGGGACATGGTATAGGTCCCGTCGCTCTTTACTGTCAGTGAACCGGAGCTTCCGTCTGAATCGTCGATACTTCCGTCGCTCATCAGAAGTCCCTTTTCTTCCCAGCTTCCGATGTATTTTTCCTTCATCTGCTGAACCGTATTGTTCTGTGCGGTTTCTTTGGTCGGGTCATTGTTTCCCGCATCGCCCGGATCATTTTCTCCGCTCTGTTCAGAACTGGAAGATGATGAGTCTGACGAGCTGCTTCCGTTTTCATTCTTTGAATTTGAAGCGGAAGATCCGGAACTGCTACCTGACTTGCTCTGTGTTGACTCCGACTGCTTTGCGGACTTTCCGCTCTTTGAAGAGCTCTTCGTATTTCCGCCTGAACTTCCGCATCCATACATAAAAATCAGTCCGGCGATCAGAAGTACCGCCAATATTTTCTTTTTCATCTCTGTTCCTCCTCAGTTATTTCTGCCGATTTCTCTCTTCCTTCTTCTCTATGCCTTCCGCTCCTGCGCGGACTGCAGCTTCTGAATTCTTTCCGGCGGAAGAGGCGCTTCTCCTCTGCAGATCACTGCCCCCGCCGCTTCCATATCTTCTATATTCGCGCGCTGTACAGCTTCACTCCTCGATGAACAGCTTCTCTCCAGAACAACGGCGCGGTAATTGTAGGACATTGCATCGTAGCAGCTGCTGCGGATGCAGTTCGGTGTCGTCGTGCCGGCAAGCAGCACAGTGTCAACGCCGTCTTTCTGCAGCTGTTCATGCAGATTCGTCTGAAAAAAAGCGCTGTATCTCGGTTTGATCAATACCTGCTCTTCCGGATCCCTCACCAGTCCTTCCGGTTCTTCAATGCTGTTCAGGCCCACTGAGTCCGGTGCCAGGACATTGTGCCAGCCCGCCTTCTCCAGCGCCGCTCTCCTCGGCGGTTCCATATCACTGCCGTCCGCCGCGTAAATACGCTTGACCCAGATCACCGGAATTCCGCAGGCACGCGCCCACTTCACAGAGCGCATACAGGAAGGCACCGATGCTTTGGCACCCGCGATGCACAGCGCTGCGCCAGGCTCTACGAAAGCCTTTTCCATATCAATCATCAGCAGCACGCTGCGGTCAGAATCAAATCTGCAGCCATCCCAGATCGTTTCCATGACAGCTTCCCCTTTCATTGCATAATACAGCTACTCTACATATTTTACCTGATTCTGTCCATAAGTCAATTTTCACCAGATCCCGGCATCAGCAGACAAAAAAGCTCCCGGACATCGTGCCGGGAGCCTCTCTGGTTGTTGTCGAAAATTCTTAAATAATTGCTGTATATGCGTGCAATTAACGCTTGGAGAACTGGGAAGCCTTTCTCGCTTTCTTGAGTCCGTACTTCTTTCTCTCTTTCATTCTCGGATCTCTTGTCAGGAATCCTGCAGCCTTCAGCTGTGCCTTGTATGCATCAGCGTCTGCCTGAACCAGTGCTCTGGAGATACCCAGTCTGACTGCTCCGGCCTGACCTGTGAATCCGCCGCCGTTAACCAGCGCGATAACGTCGTACTTTCCCTCGCATCCTGCAACAGCAAACGGTCTTACCGCTTCCTGCTTCAGAAGCTCTGTCGGGAAGTAGTCGCCCAGATCCTTCTTGTTTACAATTACTTTTCCAGTTCCAGGGAGCAGTCTGACTCTGGCAACTGAAGATTTTCTGCGGCCTGTGCCGTAATACTGAACGTTAGCCATTCTCTATGTCCTCCCTTTCCCTAAAACTTCAGCTCTTCCGGCTTCTGAGCCTCATGCTTGTGCTCAGGACCGGCATATACGTGCAGCTTCTTGAACATCTGTCTTCCGAGGCGGCCGTTCGGGAGCATTCCCTTAACAGCGTGCTTGATAACCTCTTCCGGCTTCTTGTCCAGCATTTCCTGAAGAGTTGCCTCTTTCTTTCCGCCTGGGAATCCGGAATATGTGACATAGATCTTATCATGCAGCTTCTTGCCTGTAACAGCGATCTTCTCTGCGTTGATCACGATTACATTGTCTCCGCAGTCAACGTGCGGTGTGTAAGTCGGCTTGTTCTTTCCTCTGAGAACAGCGGCAACCTGGGAAGCGAGTCTTCCGAGTGTCTGTCCCTCAGCATCGACAACGTACCACTTACGTTCAACCGTTTCCGGCTTCGCAATGAATGATTTCATTTGTCTGATCCTTTCTACCTACTGGATTGGGTCATCCCCAACGTTTTCGGTTCTGCCTACTGAGATGTCCTCCTGGATGGCTTTATGCGCACACGTCCAAAAGACGATAAGGCATCCTGGTCGGCATCACTAATATAAATTAGCCCGCCAGGCTCCGGACGTTTTCCATCCTGCCCGCGGAATTGTGCTTGCGCACCGATACATTATACTTTATGGCAAAAGAAAAAGCAATCCGTTTTCACGGATTGCCGATAAATTTTTCTGCAGCCGCACAGAACGCCTAAACGAGCTTGCCCTCGTCTGCCAGTTTCTGTTCTTCCGGTGTCATTTTTGTGACCGCGATTCCCAGCGCCGCAAGCAGAATTGTCGCAAATGGCATCGTCAGATTGAAAATCGCGTATTTGAAGTATACACCTGTAGTTACGCCCAGTGTCGTCGCAATGAACATTCCGCAGGTATTCCACGGAACCAGCGGTGAACTTACCGTTCCCGCAGACTCCAGCGCATTGGACAGGCACTTCGGATGCAGGCCCATTTTACGGTAAGCCGGTGCGAACATTCTGCCCGGAACCAGAATAGAAATGTACTGTTCCGGCATAACGACATTGGAAATTACGCAGGTTGCTTCTGTAGCCACGATCAGGCCGACCGCGCTCTTGACGAAACGGGTGATCTGATTGATGACAACTTCAAGCTGTCCGCTGCTTTCCATGATTCCGCCGAACATCATAGCGATGATCGTCATCAGAATAGACGAGGACATATTCATCAGCCCTCCGGTGGACAGCAGGTCATTCAGCGCGGAAACCTTCGTCTTGCAGACAAATCCGTCCTTTGCAGCGTTCATGATATCGCCGAAAGTTACGCCCACATGCTGGAAGACCAGGTCCGAATTATAAATCGGCAGATGACCCTGGAAAATCGGCGCCATAACTGCTGCTGTCAGCATTCCCAGGGTAATTCCCGGAAGTGCCGGAACATGCAGCGCAATAGACAGAATGACTACCAGAGGAGGGATCAGCAGCAGCGGTGATACATTAAATGTCGCAGTAATTCCATGCATCAGCTGATCGACCTTGGACATGTCTACAGAACCGCCCGTTGCGTGTGTATATCCGTAGATTCCAAAGAATACGATTGATACCGCATAGGCCAGCACCGTCGATTTAATCATGTATTTTACATGGGTGAAGACATCGGTTCCCGCCATTGCCGGTGCCAGATTGGTGGTGTCCGAAAGCGGGGACATCTTGTCGCCGAAATAGGCGCCGGAAATAATCGCTCCGGCTGTCGGTCCGACCGGCATGCCGAGACCCTTTCCGATTCCGATCAGCGCCAGTCCCATGGTTCCCATCGTTCCCCAGGACGTTCCGGTAGCCAGCGATGTGATGGAGCAGACCAGCAGGGCCGCTACCAGGAAAATTTTTGGTGACAGCAGCTTCAGTCCGTAATAAATCATCGTTGGAATCGTTCCGGAAAGAAGCCAGACACCGATCATCATGCCGACGATGGCCAGAATCAGGATGGACTGCATAGCCTTGTCGATTCCCGCAATCATCATCTGCTCGATGGCCGTCCAGCGGTAGCCGAGGCGCATGGTCATCAGCGCGGCGATAATCACGCCCAGGAACATCGGAACGTGTGGATCGACGTGGAATTTCGCGATGCCGATCGACATGACGATAACCAGCCCGAGGAAAGACACTGCCGCCTCGCGGAAACGCGGTTTGCGCGGCGCCTTTTTAGAGGAGCTGGCGGCCGTCTTCTTCTGCTTGTTCTCTTCACTCATTGTCAAACTCTCCGTTCTCTTTCAAAGAAAAAAATATATCCGCCGTCAGAGACAACGGATACTTCATTATAGAATCAGATGTTCGGTTTTGCAACCAAATATTCATAAGTAAATGTGAATTTTTATTAACCGCATTATTCAGGCCGCTGATCTGCATCCTTACTTAAAGAAATCTTTCCAGCTTCCGCCATTGGCCCGGTGCTGCTCCTTTAAACGTTTATAGGTCTCTATTTTCCGGGCGAGACTGCGTTTTGCCCTTGCCCGTCCCTCTTTTGTCAGAAGAAGACCCAGCAGGGTGGTCAGCTTATAGAAGTAACGGAACATACACTCTGTCGCCAGAAGGAATACGATCATCAGCGCAGCGCATTTCAGGTTCATCGGGCTGATGCCGAACAATTCGTGATGAAGCGCGATCATGCTGAAAAAGCCGAGGACCATGATGCCGATCATCCCGGCGTGCAGGGTATTCATCGGACGGGCGACACGGGCCAGAATCAGGAATTCTCCCAGCGCCACCAGTCCGGCCGACGCAGTGGAAATACTCGCCTGACCGATTTCCATGACCTGACCGAAAAGGAGCAGGCCGCTCACGCTGATAAATATGGTAATTCCGGCAGGCGTTGCCATCTTGAAGGTATTCCCCAGAAAACTGCCCTTGATTTCCTTATTATTCGGCTCCAGGGACAATACGAACGACGGAATGCCGATCGTAAACATGCTGATCAGTGTAATCTGCGATGGCTGCAGCGGATACTTGAAGACACTGATTACAGAGAACATGGCCAGCAGGAAGGAGAAAATGTTCTTGGTCAGATAGAGACTTGCCGTCTTGATGATGTTGTTTACAACGCGGCGTCCTTCCGCGACGACTTCCGGCATTCTTGAAAAATCAGAATCCATCAGCACCAGCTGCGCGGCGTGGGAAGCTGCCTCGCTTCCGGATGCCATGGCAATCGATGTGTCCGCATCACGCAGGGCAAGGATATCGTTGACTCCGTCTCCGGTCATTGCGACCTTGTGGCCTTTTTTCTGCAGCTGCTGAACGATCTGCCGCTTCTGATCCGGTGTTACACGTCCGAATACAACGGTATCTTCCACGATATCGGCGACATCGCGCTCATCGCGCAGTTCACGGGCATCGACATAACGCTCCGCACCGGTGATTTCTGCTTCTTTCGCAACCTCTGATACCGTCACCGGATTATCACCGGAGATGACCTTGACGGATACACCGTGTTCTTCAAAGTACTTAAAGGTCTCCGGCGCTCCCTGGCGGACCGGATTCTGCAGCATGACCAGTGCAATCGGATGCACCTTCTGCAGGGTCTGCCCCTTCGGCACTTCCGGCGTCACGCCGAATACCAGGACACGGGCGCCGGTCTTTCCGCCGGCTTCCACGCGGTCTGCGATTTTATCGTAGCGCTCCTTTGTCAGCACGAATTCCGGCGCTCCCAGGACCATGCTGCCCTCCTTATAGGTAACGCCGCTGTATTTATATTTCGAAGAGAATCCGCACACATGCTCCGGTTCTCTTCCGGAATTCACTTTGAACTTTTCTTTTACGGCAGCCATGGTGATATTATCCGGATTCATCGCCACCGCAAAATCTCCCATCAGCGCCTCGCCTTCCTCTTCTGTGACGTCGTCACGGAGGATCTGGAAATCACTGACGTTCATCTTATTTTCTGTGATGGTTCCGGTCTTGTCGACGCAGAGCACATCAACCCGCGCGAGGGTTTCAATGCAGCGCATATTCTGCACCAGAACGTCTTTCTGCGCCAGACGCAGGGCGCTGACCACCAGAGCCACGCTGGCCATCATATACAGACCTTCCGGAACCATGCCCAGAACAGCTGCGACCATGGAAATAACACTGCTGTTAAAGCTCTGACTCTGGACAATATACTGCTGATAAAATAAAATTCCGCCTACCGGAATGATCAGAATACCAATGACCAGAACCAGACGGTCCAGTGACTTGACCATTTCAGAGCGGGAATCGTTCTTTTCCTGCTTTGTTGCTTCCAGTGTCAGTTTTGACAAATAGGAATCTTCACCGACGGCCACCAGCTGCACCAGTGCCTCTCCGGAAACCACGAAACTCCCTGACATCAGCGGATCACCGTGTTTTTTCTCAATTTCATCGGATTCTCCGGTCAGAAGGGATTCATTGACAGAAAGCGTTCCTTCCAGCACCCGGGCATCCGCGGGGATCTGCATTCCCGAAGTCAGGATAACCACATCATCCAGCACCAGTTCTTCCGCACGCAGTTCCACATTCTTCCCGTCACGGACCGCGGTCACCTTCGGCATTTTGTCAAAACGCAGATTATCAAGGATGTTCTTGGAACGGATTTCCTGCATGATACCGATAACTGTGTTAGCAATGACAATCAGCATAAAGGTCAGATCCTTGAAGGATCCGACCATAATCAGCATGACTGCAAGCACGACAAAAATAAAATTGAAGTATGTCAGCACATTTTCCAGAACAATTTTTTTCACAGAATGTGTGGACGTTTCCACCGGAGTATTGATTTTTCCGTGTCTGATCCTCTCCCGGACCTGCTCAGACGTTAATCCCGGCATTGTTTTCGCATCTTCCTTTCCGGATTAAAATACTTTTGAGGCCAGAATCGCAAACCGGCGCTTCATGTGGTTAGCATCAAAATCATAGTCTCTGAGGAAATAGGTCATCAGAAGGCCAAGGAAATCTCCGATCAGCATCGTGCAGAGATTATGCTTTTCCTCTGTGCTGAGATCCGGATCCATGTTATCCTCCAGCATCTTCAGCAGTCCCTTGTACATCTCCTTCTCATTATCGGTTACCAGAATGGTTGTAATCAGTTTCGTAGTCAGAACCGGATATTTACACGCATCGTCAATCATCCGGTTCATCAGGCTCATAATCAGTTCACGGCCCTCCAGGCGGGAAGTTTCATAGTAATCCTCAAGATTCTGATATTCTTCATCCGCCAGTGCCAGCAGCAGATCATTGATCGTCGGAAAGTGATTGAAAATCGTCGTCCGTGACATTCCGGCTTCTTCTGCGATGTCATTAAATGTTGCTCTCTGCAGGCCTTCCTTCTCGAACAGCGACTTCGCCGCGTCCATAATCGCCTGCCTGTTCCGTGCTTTTTTCCCCCATACTCTGCTGCTCATGCTTATCTTCCCTTTCCGGTCCCATATTTCCATAATGCGGGACAAAAGATATTCAATCAGCTGTCTCTGCATGCGGAAATACTATACCCATATCCTCACAGTGTTTTCATCTGTGATAAACTTGTTCTTTTGATAGATAAATCATTTATTAAATTCTCTCACAATTGAACCCGATTTACAATACTGAGCCACGAAAATCATGTAAATTTCAAGAAAGCGACACATTTTTTCGTACCCGTCCCACAAGGAATCTGCAGTGCCCCGGCGGTGTAAATTCTGCACAATTATGCAGGTAAACATCTTCAATATTTATCTGCATCCAACATAAATATTTTAATAGATTCTCATTTCCGAATCTCGCTCTTTATAAATTCGTACATCTTTTGGTGTATTCTGCGCCAGAATCACTTGAAAAGTTCCTGAATCTGACATAGTGCTGACTGAAACAAGAAATTTTATTCCCATTTCGACCCTGAATTTTTGCCAGACACGAAAAAAGGGACTGCAGTTCCACAGTCCCTTTCTGTCAAATTGTCATGCATTATACTATCTGTGATGCTATTTCAGCACAACCTTTACAACCTTCTTCTTTCCTTTACGCAGAATCAGTGTGCCGTCTTCCTTGAAGCTGTCCTCTCTGATCATGGTCTTCGGGTCAGTAACCTTCTCACCGTTCACAGAGACACCGCCCTGCTCGACACTTCTTCTGGCCTCGCTGTTGCTCGGAGCCAGTCCGATTTCTTTCAGCAGGGTCAGGATACCTTTTCCTTCGCCGTCGAACTCGGAACGCTTCATCTCAGCCTTAGGCAGATTGTCGGACATTGCGTCTCCGCCGAATGCAGAACGCGCAGCTTCCTGAGCCTCTTCTGCAGCCTGTTCGCCGTGTACCATCTTGGTAACCTCGTAGGCCAGGATTTCCTTTGCACGGTTGATCTCGGATCCCTTCAGGGAAGAAAGACGCTCAATTTCATCCATCGGCAGGAAGGTCAGCATGCGCAGACACTTGTTGACATCCAGATCGCCGACATTTCTCCAGTACTGGTAGAACTCGTACGGGGATGTGCGGTCCGGAGACAGCCAGAGGGCGCCCTTTCCGGTCTTGCCCATCTTCTTTCCTTCGCTGTTGGTCAGCAGAGCGAAGGTCATTCCGTATACATCCTTGTTGATTTCTTTCTTTGTCAGATTGATTCCGGCAATGATGTTGGACCACTGGTCATTTCCGCCGAACTCCATCTTCAGGTCAAAGTCTCTGGCCATGACGAAGAAGTCATAAGCCTGCATCAGCATGTAGCCGAACTCGAAGAAGGACAGACCGTTTTCTCTCTCCATTCTCAGCTTGAATGCCTCGGAGCGGAGCATGGTGTTGACGTTGAAGTCTTTTCCGATGGTACGCATGAACTCCACAAAGTTCAGATTACGCAGCCACTTGGCATTGTTCAGGCTGATGGCCTTTCCCTTTTCCGGCTCTTTTGTAAGATGACCCGGAACGAAAACGCCTTCGTTTCCGACATACTGCACTTCATCATCGAACGGAAGGAACTTATCGAACAGTTTCTTGAACTGTTCGCAGTTGTGGTCGATGGTGTCTGTGTCCATGAGCTTTCTCATGTCTGTTCTTCCGGACGGATCGCCGATCATTCCTGTGCCGCCGCCGAGAAGAGCAACCGGTGTATGACCGTACTTCAGCATGTAGGACAGGATGATGATCTGCATGAAGTGTCCGACATGCAGACAGTCCGCTGTCGGGTCAAATCCGATATAGAACTTGATCTTTTCTTTTCCCAGGAGGTCTCTTACTGCCTCTTCATTGGTGACCTGCTCGATAAAGCCACGCTCTTTCAGTACGTCAAAGACATTGTCGTACTGGCTGATATTGTCAGGAATCTGAATCATTGGTAAATTTCCTTTCCATCACCGCGGATGCTCCATCATACCCGCGGGATTGTCATTTGATTCTGTTTGCAGATATACGCCCTGCCCGGCGTCTGAACTGCGCTGCTGTAACACGCGCATCCAGATGATCAGCCGCGCGGCATTCTGCTGCCGCGGAGGCTTAATAAACATTGTGTAATTTCCGGCTGTCTGCAGCTTTACTTGGTGCCGTACAGACGGTCGCCGGCATCTCCGAGACCCGGAACGATGTAAGCATCTTCATTCAGATGGTCGTCCTTCGCCGCAATATAGATATCGACATCCGGATGTGCCTTCTGCAGAGCTTCAATTCCTTCCGGCGCCGCGATCAGGCACATGAAGGTGATGTCCTTTCCGCCGCGCTTCTTGATAAAATCGATTGCCGCGGAAGCACTGCCGCCCGTTGCCAGCATCGGATCCACAACAAAAATCTTGCGGTGCTCGATGTCGGTCGGAAGTTTGCAGTAATACTCAACCGGCTGATGGGTCTCCGGATCACGATAGAGTCCTACATGACCGACCTTGGCATTCGGAATCAGGGAAAGCATGCCGTCTACAAATCCCAGTCCCGCACGGAGAATCGGTACAATCGCAACGTCTTCGCCTTTCAGCATTTTTGTCTTGGTCTTGCAGATCGGCGTCTCAATTTCTACTTCTTCCAGCGGAAGATCTCTCGTTGCCTCAAATCCCATCAGCATCGCGACTTCTGTGGCCAGCTCGCGGAATTCCTTGACTGTCGTAGTTTTCATGCGCATCAGAGATACCTTGTGCTGAATCAGCGGATGATCAAATACATAAACCTTGCCCATTGCTATTTGTCCTTTCTGTGTGACAATTACATCTCGTTCAGCTCATTGACTCTTCTTGCGTGGCGCTCTCCGCCTTCACCGTCACCGGCGAACTTCGTATTCAGCCACTCATCGGTCATCTTGATGGCCAGATCCGGATCAGTGAGACGTCCTCCCATCGCCAGGATGTTCGCATTATTATGCTCCTTGGCCATATGTGCCGTTTCTACGGAGTATACCAGTGCGCAGCGTACGCCCTTCACCTTGTTTGCAGCCATGGAAATGCCGATTCCTGTGCCGCAGAATACCATGCCGAGGTCTCCTTCTCCTGCCATCAGTGCTTCTCCGCATTTATGGCCGTAAACCGGGTAATCACAGGACTCCTCTGAATAGGTTCCAAGGTCCTTTACTTCAATGCCTTCTTCTTTCAGATGTTCTGCAACCTTCTGTTTCAGCTCATAGCCTGCATGGTCGCTTGCGATAACAATCTTCATACTGGTTCCTCCTGCCTTTTCATCAAAATGCAATGATACTTCTATACTTCTTTAATATTAAATCCCGCCGACTTCAGCATCCGGTTCATGACCGAAAAACCTTCTCCCTGCTCTGGCAGGGCTGTCGCCAGAATAATATCAACATTTTCTTTATCTGCCTCTCTGAGTCTTGCATAAATTTCATGCGCGGCAAGCTCAGACTGGTTCTCTGAAAACGCAATGACGCAGACTTTCTCACCGGCCTGCTCGTGCTTCTTCTTTTCTTCCTCAATGGCAGCCATGACCTTCTCATGTTCACCCTGGAACAGGATCATCGGAGCGTTCGGAGCATAATGCTTGTATTTCTGTCCCGGCGCCTTCGGTTTGAAATCGCCCTGTGCCGGATCCGGCTTCACGTTCAGCGTCTTATCCAGCAGGACGCGCTTTCCGAGGACTTCCTCGAACTGGGCTCTGGTGATCATGCCCGGTCTTAAAATCATCGGTTCATCGCCTGACATATCGATAATGGTCGACTCGATGCCGACTCTGCACGGGCCCCCGTCCAGAACGGCGTCGATTCTGCCGTCCATGTCATCCATGACGTGCTGGGCCGTTGTCGGGCTCGGCTTTCCGGAAAGGTTCGCGCTCGGTCCCGCCAGCGGTTTAGAGCGCCGGATCAGTTCTCTGGTCAGATCGCTGTCCGGCATGCGCATGCCTGCTGTCGGAAGGTTCGCAGTTGTAACCGGCGGAATAATGTCCGCTGCCGGCACAATCATCGTCATCGGACCCGGCCAGAAGGCATCCATCAGTTTTTTCATGTCCTCTGTCACATGCGGGCAGAGTTCATAAATATCTTTCTGTTCCGCGATGGTAACGATGGTCGGGTTGTCGTTCGGTCTTCCCTTGGCGATGTAAATTTTTTCCACGGCTTCTGCATTCAGCGCGTCTGCGCCAAGGCCGTACACCGTCTCTGTCGGGAAGGCCACAAGACCTCCCGCGTTGATAATCGAAGCTGCAATGTCAATGTCCCCGCTTGTTCCCTTGAGGAGTCTGGTTTTCATTTCCCTCTGCCTTCTTTCTCCGATTAAAATTCATTCATCTTGCGTGCCTGGTAGTCCGCGTTCAGGGCATCAATGATCTCGTCCAGATCACCGTCCATGATCTGATCCAGCTTATAGAGAGTCAGACCGATTCTGTGATCGGACACACGGCCCTGCGGATAGTTATAGGTACGGATACGCTCACTGCGGTCTCCGGTTCCGACCTGGTCTCTTCTCTCGGATGCGATTTTGGCATTCTGCTCCTGCTGCATCTTGTCGTAGACTCTGGCCTTCAGGACTTTCATGGCCTTTTCACGGTTCTTGATCTGGGATTTCTCATCCTGGCAGGTAACAACGATTCCGGTCGGAAGGTGTGTCATTCTGACTGCGGAGTCCGTGGTATTTACGCACTGACCGCCGTTTCCGGACGCACGGTAAACGTCGACCTTTACATCATTCGGGTCGATATGAACCTCAACATCCTCGACTTCCGGAAGCACGGCAACGGTAGCTGTGGACGTGTGGATTCTTCCGGATGTCTCTGTCTCCGGGACACGCTGCACTCTGTGCACGCCGCTCTCGAATTTCAGACGGGAATAGGCGCCCTTGCCTTTAATCATCATGTCCGCTTCCTTGACGCCGCCGATTCCGATCTCATTCATGCTCAGAATCTCTGTCTTGAAACCGTGGCGCTCCGCGTAACGGGTGTACATTCTCAGAAGATCCGCAGCAAACAGCGCCGCCTCATCTCCGCCGGCACCGCCTCTGATCTCCATGATAACGTTCTTATCATCATTAGGGTCCTTCGGAATCAGGAGGATTTTCAGCTCCTTGGTCAGCTTTTCCAGGTTGTCTTCCTGCTCATTGACCTCCTCTTTCGCCATTTCACGCATTTCCTCGTCGGATTCCTCATCCAGCATCTGCTTGGCGAAGTCGAGTTCATCCTTTGCCTTGGTATATTCCTTATACTTCTCGACAATCGGCTCCATCTCGCCCATTTCTTTCATGTATTTCTGCCATACACTCTGGTTGGCAATAATATCCGGATCTGCAACCTTTCTGGTTAAATCATCGTATTTATCTACGACTGAACCGAGTTTTTCAAACATCTTCTTCACTCCTGCCCGCCGCTTCTGCGGCATTCTCTAACTTCATATTTTAACATACAGATTTTCGATTGTCATCCTCAGGCCGCCGCGGAAATGGCTCCAGCAGCCTCCCTTCCGGCCGTGAAGACCTCTCTCCTGCTTCCTTTTCCGCATAAACGAAAAGTGCGCTTCCCGCTCCGCCCGCGCGGAGAAAAAACGCACTTCAAAAAGCCATCATAAATCCTGTTTTTCGGGCAGGACAGAATCTCAGACTGCTGAAATTCAATCCTGCATAAGCACAGACCCATCTGCCGTGCCGTGATTCATGATGGCATATATAATTCGCTAGTACTGGAAGCTCGGAACAATCTTCTTCAGTGTAGGGATAATTCCGATTCCTCCCGGCGTCTGACCCGGCAGCTGCCAGAAGTCATGCGCACAGTAGTTGTTTCCTTCGATGATTGCCGGACCGGTCGGTGTGATCGCAACATCCCAGCCGATATAGCGCATCTGCGGAACGACCATAGCCGCCTGCAGAACCATCTGCTTTGCTTCCTTGAAATACGGAGTCTTGAAGCCGACCAGCTTGTGTCCGGTGAACGGATGATATTCATACAGCTTGTCGGAAGTCGTCTCTCCCGGATGAGCCGGATACAGGAATGTTCCGTCCTCCAGATCAACAGGGCCGTGAACACCGTAGTTGTCTACGACTCTCTTGTTGTTTCCGAACTTCTGAACCGCATAGATCAGATGCGGCTGTCCGTCATCGCCGATCAGCGTGATCATACGCATACAGTTGACGGAGTACGGATATACTTCAGCCAGCTTCGGATGGTTGACGATGCAGTCCTCCAGAGTACCGAAACCCTTCGCCTTTACGTACTCGTAGAACGCCTCTTCATCGTCAAAATTCTCCGGGTCAAGGAGTTCCGCTCCTCTTCCGCAGGTCAGGTCACGCATCTTCGCGAAGATCTTCTGCTTCTGATCCTTCTTGCGCTTATAGAAGTCAATAACCTCGTCACGAGAAGCCTCAAGCATGTCAATGGACTCTCTTCCGATATAGTCCTTGAATACCTTGTTAAACTCATCCTTGTTATCGAAAATATGCGCGTAGCTTTCATCGTTATACTGAGAAATCAGCTTCTTGCTTCTGAAACGTGTCAGATAAGTATCTCTCTGCGCATCTGTCAGATTATAGAACTGGAAAATGATGTAATCATAATATCCAGCGTCAAACTTGCGCATGCAGTGAAGAATCTCTCTCACGCAGCGTGCCTTGCTGAAGCCGGAGCGCTCATGAGCGGTGTTCACTACATCATTAAATTTAGCGAAGCTCGCGTTCTTGAAAACTCTGAGCTTGTATCCCAACTTATTTTCTGCCATCTTTTCTCCTCTGCCTCTGCATTCCCGCTTTCCGCACATCTGTCCGTGCGGAAGGGATTTCCTGTTTTCTTTTCCAATGCCGCAATATTATACCATAAAACAGGCGGCGTCAACATATATTCTGAAACGGATTTTCCGGCGCCCGGTGCGTCAGAATCCGCATTTCATCCTATGAAAAAAGCCGGAAGAAACTTCCGGCTGATCTTACATATGCAGGTCGATTACTTAAGGCCGTATTTCTGCTTAAATTTCTCGACACGTCCGCCACGGTTGGCAAACTTCTGCTGTCCTGTAAAGAACGGATGACACGCTGAGCACACATCAAGTCTCATTTCCGGTTTGGTTGACTTGGTCATAAATGTATTTCCGCATGCGCAAGTTACTTTACAGTCCACATACTTAGGATGGATTCCTTCCTTCATGCTTATTCCCCTCTTTCTCTGTGAGGCTGTGCCCCAGCAGTTATTTTGCTTTACTATAAACAGCTTATCAATAATATCATGTTTTCTCCCTTTTCGTCAAGATTAATTTTTGACAAAATTTTACAGTCAAGGGATCACCTGATTTTCAGCAGCCGGCAGCGATCAAGGCAGGCATAAAGTTCCTGCACCCTCGGCATTGCCAGATCCCCCGGGATTTCACGGCAGAAGGCAGAAAACCCTTCATCAGACAGTTTCTCCGAAAAACGGTTCAGAACTTCCCGGAGTGTATGGCGGCCGTCAAACCCCTTCTCCAGAAGAAAAGCCGTCATATGACCGAGAGCGGTGACCTGGCCGGAGTCAGCAAGCTGCTCCAGATAACGCAGATCAACGATATCATGATTCAGGCTGAAGCCGTCCAGCCCGTTTGTCCGGATCTTTATCCTGCCTTTATGACGCAGATCATTTCTTCTTTCCGGGATTCTCTCAAAAGATGGCGGATCCAGCGGTCCCTCTGCAATCCGCGGTTTCTTCTCTTCTGCCGCAGCCGCTTTTGCTTTCCCTGTAATATCGTACGGCACGTAACGGTCCATCTGAATAACCGTGTCTGCCGCGTGAAAAAAGGCACCTGAACTTCCGGCGACAATCACCGTAGAAATACCAAGGCTGTCGTACAGCTGGCGGATCCGTTCAATATACGGCGTAATCGGTTCCTGATCCCGGTGGATCACTCTCTGCATCAGTTCATCCCTGACCATGAAATTGGTGGCGCTGGTATCCTCATCAATCAGGAAGGTGTGCGCGCCGGCCTCTATGGCTTCTGCCGCAGAAGCTGCCTGCGACGTGCTTCCGCTGGCATCTCCTGTTGAGAAACTTCCGGTATTCCTTCCATCCGGAAGGCTCCCGATAAACATAGAAATATCCGTACAGCAGATGCTGCGTCCGTCTTCCGCCCGGAGTTTTACGGCTGTATCCTCCGTCACGACGAGTTCTCTGCCGTCGCCTTCAATATGCGGATAAATGCCCTGTTCCAGCGCCTTCAGAAAGGTGGATTTTCCATGGTATCCGCCTCCGCAGATCAGGGTAACCCCTCTGCGGATTCCCATGCCGCGGACTTTCCCCCGGTGCGGAAGTGTAAGTTCAACGGCCAGAGAATCAGGAGCCTGCATCGGGACCGCACCCTTCATCGGCTTCTGTGAAATACCGGAGGCTCTTGCCAGAATGCTGCCGTCCGCGATAAAGGCAGTCAGTCCCTCAGGTCCGAGCTGTTCCCGGATGTACTGCCGGTCATCAGCCAGGTCCATAATCCTGCGCAGTTTCTTTTTGTCGAAGGACACGCAGCGCAGCGTCTGGTCTGCGGCGTCCGGAAGGGCCTGAAACAGGAGGCGGATCAGCGGTCCGGACTGAATCGTCCTTCCTCTTGCAGGAAACCCGACGGTGAAACGCACGGTCACGCTGCCGTCACTTCCGACGGTACAGGCACTCCGTTCCAGTATCTCCTGTCCGCAGCGCATGCAGGACACCATGCCGCTCTTTCCAGACCCGGAATGGCCCGATAATGATCCGGCAGCGCGGGAAAAACGTCTCAGCAGAGCGTCCTCCAGCGCGGTGCGGCGGTACTTCACGTGACAGGTTTCTTCCGGAAATCCGGCTGCCTCCGGCTTCATCTCGATTTCCAGATGGGACGGAGCCGCAAAAGGATCGCCCTGCACATGGACGATCCTCAGAATGTACGCGCCGAAGTCATATGCTCCGCGCGTCTCTTTATATGCCGGATAGCCGCGTCTGTCGATCCGGTGAAGAATCTCTTTCAGCTTATCCTGATTGTTCATCTGTTACTTATCTCCCTTCAAACTGGCGAATACAACCCGGTCTCTTCCGGCCAGATCTTTCAGGCCGCGGATGTTCTCGTAGCGCCCGGTTTCAGCCAGCAGGGCCGTGACATCATCCAGCTGGTCGAATCCGATCTCCATCATCAGAATTCCCTGCTTCTTCAGGTATTCCGGAGCTTCCGCGGCAATCCTCCGGTAAAAGGACATGCCGTCCTCGCCGCCGTCCAGCGCCAGTATCGGTTCATGCTCCGTAATCTCTCTCTGAAGTGTAGGAATAATTGCAGAACGGACGTAGGGCGGATTGGAAAAAATCAGATCGAAACGTCTGCGGCGGAAACGTTTCCTGAAAGGCGCAAACAGATCGCCCTGCAGGAATTCTGCCTGCACGTGGTTTCTGCGCGCATTCTCCCTCGCGACAGCCAGCGCGTCTTCACTGACATCGGTGCAGACCAGCTTCAGACCGGCCTGTCCGGCAAGTTTCGCAACGGAAATCCCGATCGCCCCGCTTCCGGTGCACAGGTCCAGAAGCTCCCAGCTGCGCCTTTTTTTCAGCGGAAGTTCTTCTCCGTTCAGTTTATTTTCTTTAATTACGGAAATACCATTTTCCGCAAGAATCTCAGTATCCTGCCGCGGTATCAGCACGCTCGGATTGACTGCAAACGGAAGCCCCATAAACTCCTGCACCCCGGTGATATACTGCAGCGGCTCTCCCGCGCAGCGCCGGTCCAGAAGCTGAAAATACGCGTCACACTGTTCATCATGCAGGATATTCTGGTATTCCAGAATCAGCCGGGATGTCGGCACATGCATTAAATGACAGTAAAGCAGTTTATTATCGATCGCCGCGTCTTCAACATCACATTCTCTCAGCTGCTTTTCTCCGATTTCAAGCAGCTCTTTCACTCTCATACTCATTGACAAACCTTCTTTACGACTCTATCTTATCTCCGGCCGGCACATGGCTCTCTGTGCTGTCCTTCTCTGCATCACGGTCGATATGCAGAGCCTCAAGCAGTTCCGCGTCCGCACTGCATATTCCCTCGATCTCCGGATCACTCTCCGGCTTCAGCACCGCCTTCATGGCCGTCATGGCGATTTCCAGCTGACTGTCGTCCGGCTCCCTGGTCGTCAGCTTCTGCAGCAGCAGTCCCGGTACACTGAGCGCCTCAACCAGCGGATTGGACGATTTCCCGGCCCACTTCAGCAGCTCATAGGATAAACCGGCTACGACAGGCATCAGCAGGACGCGGGACAAAATACGCCAGGCAAGGGAAGGCCAGCCGAGCAGTGAAAACAGTACCAGACTGACAACCATGACAAACATCAGAAAACTTGTTCCGCATCGTGGATGCAGGGTGTAGAACTGCCTTGCGTTTTCCGGCTTCAGTTCCAGATTATTTTCAAAGCAGTGAATCGTCTTATGCTCGGCGCCGTGATATTCAAACACACGCCGGATATCTTTCATCCTGCTGATCACCGCAATATACAGGACAAACATAGCGATGCGCAGCAGACCTTCAATCAGATTCAGTCCAACCGCGCTGTGAACAACCGGCTTCAGCAGACTAACCGCAGCCGTCGGAAGCACCACGAACACCAGAATCGCAAATGCGAATGCCAGGATCAGGGAAACTGCCATCATGAGATTCCACACGCCCTGCTCTCCCAGGTGTTTCTCCAGCCAGGAATATACCGGTCCTTCCTCTTCAGCCTCTGCGCTCCCCGCAGCACCGCCTCCATCCTCTTCATCATCGGCAAAATACTCTGCAACGTCTGCAGAAAAGGTCATGATCTTCATACCGAAAACCAGCGATCCGAAAAAGCTGATAATTCCGCGGATGAACGGAATTTTGCGCCAGGCCTTCTTCTGGTTCAGATTCCATGTCTTCATATAGATCCGCTTATCCGGAAGGCGGACGGCCGCAGCTGTGCGGTAAGGCCCCTGCATCATCACGCCCTCCATAATTGCCTGGCCTCCAATAGAAGTCGGGCAGGCCTCTTTTAAAAATATCTTTTTCAGATTCATCTCTGCTCCTGATAAAATACCTTGCGAATAATTTCAATGAAGTCCTTGTTATTTCTCGTGTGCGCGAGATTGTCGATGACCTCTTCCGTGACCTCCTGCGTAGAGCGGCTCGACATCGCTCTGCGCATCAGCCAGACGGCTTCAAGCTCTTCCTGGCTCATAAGCAGTTCTTCACGGCGTGTTCCCGATTTATAAATATCAATGGCCGGGAAGATTCTCTTCTCCGACAGTTTCCGGTCAAGATGGAGTTCCATATTTCCTGTACCCTTGAACTCTTCATAGATTACATCGTCCATACGGCTCCCTGTATCCACCAGCGCTGTCGCCAGAATCGTGATGCTTCCTCCGTTTTCAATGTTTCTCGCAGCGCCGAAGAAACGTTTCGGGCCATAGAAGGCTCCCGGATCAATACCTCCGGAAAGCGTTCTTCCGGAAGCCGGAACAACCAGATTGTAGGCCCTGGTCAGGCGCGTCAGGCTGTCCAGCAGAATCATGACATCTTTTCCATGTTCCGCCAGGCGCTTGGCCCTGGCCAGCATCATTTCCGCGGCCTTCACATGGTGCTGTGGCATCTCGTCAAAGGTCGAATAGATAACCTGTCCATGTTTCAGTGTACGCTTCATGTCTGTGACTTCTTCCGGACGTTCATCGACAAGCAGGACGAACAGATTGATGTCCGGATAATTCTCTTCTATACTCCGGGCAATGTTCTTCATCAGCGTTGTCTTTCCGGCTTTCGGCGGCGCTACAATCATTCCTCTCTGCCCCTTTCCGATCGGAGCAGCCAGATCAATCAGACGTACAGAAAGATCGTTCGTCACGCCCTCCAGACGGAGTCTTTCATTTGGGAAAACCGGTGTCAGTGATTCAAACTGCGGGCGGTGGATTGCTGTGCCCGGGTCATCTCCATTTACTGTTTTTACATACAGAAGAGCGCCGAATTTCTCATTCTGCCCCGGCCTTCTGCTGATTCCGTAAATTTCATCACCGGTTTTCAGGTTAAATCTCCTGATCTGCGTTGGAGACACGTAAATATCCTGATCACTGGACATGAAGTTATCAAAACGCAGGAACCCGAATCCGCCATCGACGATATCGAGTATTCCCGTTACTTCCGGACGTTCCTCCGGAGAATATTCACGGTGCTCCTTATGATAGCGCGGATGTTCGTGTTCACCGTTCTGTCTGCTGTGTTCACCGTTTTCCACATTATCATGTCCGCCATCTCTGTTCTCTTCATTCACATCGCGGGAATCCGTATTCTCCTCTTCGGAATGATGGCGTCTCTGGCCTTCATTCAGCGGGAAAGAAGAATATACCAGCCCTTCTCCACTGTTTTCCGCACGTGCATCGCTGCCGGCAGAATGTCCGCTGTTTTCATGCTGCACCCCGGCCCTGCGGACATGGCGCGCGGCTGCCCGTACACTGCGTCTTCTGCGCTCCGCGCGTTTGTCCATATTATCCTGCTCTTCTTTTTCCGGATCAATTCCCGTGTCTTTTTCCATCTGTTCCGGCGTGTCAGTGGAAGATGTCATCGTGATTCCGGAAGCGACAACCGTGTGACCGCCGATTTTCATGCTTTCCTGCACCGCCTCCCGGCTGTCCCTCTCGCTATCCGCCTCCGTGTTTTCATCCTTACTCTTTGATGAACGGCGCCGTGTCTTCGGCTTTTCTTCCGTCTCTGATTCTGCATCCTCCGCCGCCTTCTTTGTCGTGTGGCGCCGTGTCTTCGGCTTTTCTTCCGTCTCGGATTCTGCATCCTCTGCCGCCTTCTTCGTCGTGCGGCGCCGTGTCTTCGGCTTCTCTTCCGTCTCGGATTCTGCATCCTCTGCCGCCTTCTTCGTTGTGCGGCGCCGCGTCTTCGGCTTTTCTTCCGTCTCGGATTCTGCATCCTCCGCCGCCTTCTTCGTTGTGCGGCGCCGCGTCTTCGGCTTTTCTTCCGTCTCGGATTCTGCATCCTCCGCCGCCTTCTTCGTTG
>JBJFHK010000162.1:117712-132600 GCA_051893535.1 Eubacterium sp.
CCTCCGCCGCCTTCTTCGTTGTGCGGCGCCGTGTCTTCGGCTTTTCTTCCGTCTCGGATTCTGCATCCTCCGCCGCCTTCTTCGTTGTGCGGCGCCGTGTCTTCGGCTTTTCTTCCGTCTCCGGATCTGCCGATTGTGTCACTGCTGCCGTTTCCGTGACCTCCTGTGCCGTTTCTTCTTCTACTGTCTCTCTTTTTACATTTTCTTCCATACTACCTGCGGCGTGGATGCCTCGCCTCCTCATCAACCATACATACATCCAGAAATACTATAAATAACTCCGTGTTTATGCACACGGTTTTATACACTGCCCGATATCCTCTGATGTTTATTTCATCTTTTCTTTAATATAAGAATTAGATCGCATCTGGAAACAACAGACGCAGACATTTCCGTCTGCACTTAAGATAAAAATTCGTGATCCGGACCGCTCTCGCGGCCTTTCATGTACAACTTTGTTTATCGATATTTTATATCAGCGCTCCCGATTCTTCAATACCCTTCACCAAAAATCAGGCTTGCGGGGAATCTTCTGAAGATTGTACAATTTCTCTGTACAAAGATTCCTGTGCCGCTTCTGCTCACTTAAAAAACGCATCCCGCCTGAAGGATACGGGATGCGTTATCTTACTCTGTCTGGACAAGATCAGGCATTGTTCATTCACTTCATTTCACCGGGCGGGCAGTATCTTCATTCTGCCAGTCCCCCATTGCCGTTCTGCACTGTTCATTCAGCAGTTCATCCACGTTAATGGAATTTTTTGCTGAGCAGAGGACGGAAATCTGATCTCCCGCATGAAGCACAGTGCTTCCTCCCGGAACGATCTCAACGCCCTGATGAAGAATTGCGACAACCAGACTTCCCTTAGGAAGATGCATTCTGCTGATCGGCTGTCCGTCCATCAGACTCCCCATATGGACGTCACTGTCCAGAATGACTTTCGGCACGCGGCGTCTGCTGCCGGAATCCAGATTCTCATTTCTGGTACGGAGCATTCTGTGCAGAAGCTGATCATAAATCGGTTCCCCGTGCATAAGCTGCGCGGCAAGATAAGCAGTCAGAGCCACAATCGTCAGCGAGAGGAAATTCATGAAGTTTCCGGTCATCTCTGTAACCAGCAGGACTCCGGTAATCGGCGCACGGATGACTGCCGCGAAATACCCGACCATTCCATACAAAACAAAATTTGCAAGATAAATATCCGGATCTCCGGTTATCCCGCAGTACAGTCTCATGAAAAGTCCCCCGGTCAGCGCTCCGACAACCAGAAGCGGGAGAAAAATCCCTCCCGGCGTGCCGCAGGTCGTGCAGCACATCGAATAGAAAAATTTAAGGATGATCAGGATCAGCATCCCTGCAGCCATGTATTTCCCTGCCGCAGAATCCTCAATCAGATCATATCCGGTTCCCAGCGCATCTGGTCTGAGGAAGGCCAGAGGGATCACCATCAGAAACGGAACGACAATTCTTACCGTTTTATTAGAAATATGCTGATACACATTCTGCATGACATCAGTGAATTTATTAAAGAACACACCGAATGCTCCCAGGATCACGCCCAGAATCAGAAGCAGTCCGTAATATTTCAGCGGCAGCGCGCTGGTGCTCGGAACCGTCACTACCGGATGCAGGCCGAAAATCTGATAGGACACAAAATCGGATGTCACCACGGCAGCCATGGTCGTCAGAATGACATCCTTATTCAGGTTGTTATGGATGTCCTCCAGAACGAACATAACCGCTGCCAGCGGCGCGTTAAAGGCACAGGATAAGCCTGCTCCTACACCGGCACTCATCAGCAGCCATTCTTCCGTAACCGGACGTCCCAGAAGCCGCGCGGTGCCTTTCCCCGCCATCGCGCCGATCTGCACACTCGGCCCTTCATTTCCCATGGAAAGGCCCGCGCCGATGCCGGCGACCGTTCCAACCAGCTTGCTGAAAATAACGGAGAGCCAGGGTTCATCGATCTGTCCCTGCATTTCACCCTTTACCTGCGGAATTCCAGATCCCGAAGCCAGCGGCACCAGCCTGACAGAAACACAGGCTGCGGCGCAGCATACCGCCAGGAGAACCAGTGCCAGGATAAACTCTTGCGGACTGGTTTTTGCCGCCTGAATCAGCGCATTCCGGTAATGCTCCGCGTGATGCATCAGCAGACGCAGTACTGAAACCACTGCGCCGCCAACGGCACCTGCCACGGCACCTTCTGCAACGACCTGATACTGATAAGAAAAGATCCGGCGGATGTGCTCTGCGGATCTGGTCCCTGACGGACTCTGTTTTTCTTCTGTTTTCTTCTCCTCTATACCCATGTCTGAATAGCCCAGATTACTGTAGTTCCAACCATACTCAGGCAGATTGCGATCACGATGATCTTCGCTGCCAGTCTATGCTTCTCGTTCATTCTGCACCTCCTGAATATCAATATGAAGAGCATTCTTTCCTTCCGCGATGCCTTCCAGGCTGACCAGGTAGGTCACCTCGATCGAGCCGGTTCCTTCATCGGTCAGGTTCACGTCTACACGGTCCGTCAGAACTTCCAGCTTCATTGTGCCGTAAGGTGTCTCATAAGGACTGTCCATGCGCTCGCCCTGCCTGAAGTGCATTTCGGTTTTTACTTTATCCTCTTCATCCCTGCGCTGCATATGAACAGAATCCTTCTGTATCTGCAGCGTTGTTATGCTTCCCGGGAATCCCGACAGTTCACTTTCCGGATAGGTAAGGGTGACGCCCCCATCGTCCGCGCGGATGCTGCCTTCCGTCACAAATTCAACGACATCCTCCGCTTCGGTTCCGGCGAACTGCTTTCCCGTAATTTTCACTTCTACATTTCTGTCTTTCACGTTCACGCATCCTTTCCATGTTGAATGCATTTTCAGACCGTCCCGCTGCCCTACACAGCGGCAGCTCTGCCACGCCGCTGTCCTGCATGCTGAAACGGCTGAAATTCAGCGGATAAACAACCTGCTAATGTAATATATTAACATAGCTCTTCCAATTTTTGAACACAGAAAAAACATATACATTGATTATACTGATTGTATGCAAGGAAATTCTCCTTCGGGATACGGAACCATCTGCAGCCATCCTGCCGCAGACCTTTCAGCGTTCCGAAAGTAAGGATAAATTCAGAATAAAGGAGTTATTAAACATGGATAACGATTTCAGAAAGCAGAATCCGGACAATTCGTCCGGCAGTTCCGGCGATATCAGCTGGCATCATGTCGATCCGTCATCAGCGGGACAAAATCCAACTGGCAGAGAGGCATCCTCCTGGAGCTCCTCCGGAGCAGACGCCGATTCTGTCCCGGGAAACGCAGACAGCAGCCGGCCAGACCTCTGGCAGACATCCGGAGACAACGACATGTACAGACAATCCGATAACACAGACAGAGAGGAAACTTACGGACAATCCGACAATGCCGGCAGCGATAACCTTTACGGGCAGTCTTCCCGTTCATGGAATGATTCAACGGAAAACAACGGCCTCGGCAACTCATCCATGAATGCCGGAAGTTCCGGCAACAATGCCGCAAACACCGGGTATTCACAGGATTACGGCTTCCGTTCCTCATCCACTTCCGGCGGATCCCAGGGACAGCCGCGGGAGGGAAGCCGGGGATATACCGGCATGCAGTTTGATGACGGGTTCGGGCAGTTCAGCCAGAACAGCAGCCGGCCTGATGCATCCGGTTACCGGCCGGATTCCACAGACTATGCGAATTACGGCAGTGATAACGGCAGTTATACAGACGGCCCCGACTATTCCGGCGGTTACTCTTCCGGCGGCTTTAACGGAGGCGGCGGAAATGGCGGAAACGGCAGCGGCCGCAGATTCGGAAACGGTGGCGGAAAACGTCCCGGCGCCGTCAGCAAGCCGCTTTACATCACAAAACGCACGCTGATTCTCATCCTGATCCTGTGCATGATTCTGACTTCCGCACTGACCTTCGGCGGCATCATGCTCTATAACAAGACCATTTACGGTGGAGACAACAGCGCAACCCACTATAAACTGGCCAAGTCCACGGAAACGCTTTCGTTTAAGAGCATTATCGAGAAGACACAGGACAGCGTGGTTTCCATCACGACATCTTCTGTTTCCACAGACGGATGGGCGCAGAACTACGTCACCGAGGGTGCAGGAAGCGGCGTTGTCATCCAGGCAAACGGATATATCCTGACCTGCAACCACGTCATCGAAGGTGCAAACAAAATCAAGGTCACTCTGCGGAACAAGAAATCCTATACCGCAAAGGTTGTCGGTGCAGACTCGGACAACGATATCGCCGTCCTGAAGATCAATGCCGTCGGACTGACTCCGGCCACTTACGGGGACAGCTCCAAACTTTCTGTCGGTGACAGTGTCGTTGCCATCGGTAACCCGCTGGGAGAGCTGAGCAATACCGCAACAACAGGAATCATCAGTGCGCTGAACAGAAATCTGACCATCGACGGAAAGAAGATGAATCTGATGCAGACCGATGCCTCCATCAATCCGGGAAACTCCGGAGGAGCCCTGTTCAACTCCGCCGGCAACCTGGTCGGCATCGTTGTCGCAAAGTCCACGGGTTCTGACATTGAAGGTCTCGGCTTCGCCATTCCGATCAACCGTGCGGCAAAGGTTGCCAAGACGCTGATCAAGACCCACAAGGGCGCAAATGGAACCAGCACAAGCAGCACGCCGACCATCGGAATTTCTGTTACGCAGCTGAGCGCATCCGAAGCCAAACAGAACGGCCTCGACGGCGCCGGCCTCTACGTTGCCCAGGTCACCAGCAGTAACGCAAAGGCGGCCGGATTCAAAGTCGGCGACCGCATCATCTCCGCGGACGGAACCGTCATCAGCAGCTACAACAAGCTGAAATCCATACTGAAGAAACATAAATCCGGCGACAAAATCAAAGTCATCGTCGCCAGAAACGGAAAATCCGTCACACTGACCACAAAGCTTGGGTAAGGCTGAAAGTACTCGGGCAGATACCGCAGCCAGACTGGGCAGCTTAATGAATGGCAGAATCAGCTAATCGCTTAACGGGCGGCGGAGTCAGCTTTATGCCCGGTGATTCGCACCGAACCCTGCAAACAGGTGCACCTTACCAGACTGCCGGTGAACCGCTGGCGGACTCAGCACTGCAGCCATGCGCGGCGGGACGGAAGCCGGATGCGATATGTGCAGAAGCCGGTGACTGAAGTTACACAAAGAACTTCAGTCACCGGCTTTTCATATTCCATCGGCCTTTCCGATTGCCCCGGCCTTCCTTACTCAGTAAATACCACTTTTCCCGCCGGCCCTCCAGGCAGCAGTGAGAGCAGAAAACAATAAAGCCGAATGACAAGACGCGGCGGGACAGGCACTGGTATGGATATGGCGCAGCCCCGCGCCGCAGATACACGCGAAAAGCAGGCGTTCGTGTATACAATATACCTATGCACGGACTATTCCACTGATTGTAATACAAAATGATCGAAATCCACATGAAACAGGTCGGGAAACCGGGGCGGGACAAGGATTTTCCCGACTGACCATTCGGAGAGTCGGGAAAACCATTTATGCCCCTTGATTTCCCGACTTTTCAGGCCGTATATACTTCGGAAATACGCCCTGGAAAGATGATTATCCGAAGGTCATATAACGGATGAGATAATTTTCCTTTGCTGCCTTCAGTTTCCGGCTGTCTTTGTATAATAATCACGATTATTATACGCTATTAGCGAATAAATATTCTATAGCTGCAATACATATACATTTTTCACAGAATCGTATACAATCTGACCAACGTGCGGTCGGGAAATACACAGAGCGAGGCCCTTTTCCCGACTGCGAAAAATATGAGTCGGGAAATTACACTCGCTCATCGATTTTCCCGACTATATACGATGGAAAAGCAGGTGTTCGCAGGTAAGCGGTCACAGAACGGTACCTGGCTTCTCTGTCAGAAAACACCTAAGATTACCTTAACCAAAAAGCAGATAATCTGTATCCTTTTGCGTATTACAAATACCTGCTGGAAGTCATCCCCCAGCATATGGACGATACGAATCTGGACTTTTTGAATGAACTGCTCCCGTGGAGTGAAGAAGTACAGAAACGATGTCTTGCGAAAGGCGAAAGAATACAAGCAGACAATCAGTAAATGAAAACGGCGCTGACGAGGCAATACAATGCTTCCACAGCATCGTTATTTTCTCAATGTACCCTTCTGCGGCCGCTTACAAAGTTACGCCCCAACGAAACGATCAACCCCAGCGAAAGTTACAGATCCATTAAAAGCCTTCCTCATTAAAAAACGGATTCCAGAAAGCCGCCCGGCCTTCTGAAATTCGTGTTTCAACTTGAAGTTCTAATTTTTTTATCCTGCCCAATTCCGGTCTGTCCGGAAACATCACTCTTCCGCCTCTGCACAGCACAGCTTCGACGGAGTTCAGCCACAGACAGCGCAGCAGTCATATAACTGCTGAACAATGCATTTGCCGTCTGGGAACGCGGTGTTTATCACCGGTGCATGTCTCCAGAATAATCCGCAGTGATCATGCATCTGCCTCCCCACAAGCGGAAGATACCCAGGGTAAAAAGAACTTATTTCATCTGTGACTTGTGGCTCTTGAATGCTGTCTTTCCTTCACGGATGACAAACTCCTTCAGGTCGCTGGCATGTCTTCTTGCTGCCTGGCGTGCCTTTTCAGGATCTCTGCTCTCCAGTGCCTCTACGATATGGTAGTGAGCTCTCGGCATGTCCTGATATCTGGAGAAGTCATCATAATAGAAATAACGGAATCTCAGAGCAAGCTCCTGAATGGAACCGTAGATCTGGATCAGGGACTTATTATCGCTGTGCTCAGTGATTACTCTGTGGAACTCCTCATCATGTTCAATGATGTTCTGTGTGTCACCCATGCGAATGGCTTTTTCATAGGAATCTGCGATTCCGCGGAGCTGATCGGCGATTTCCTGTGTCATGTTCTGCGCAGTCAGTGCTGCTGCCAGTCCTTCCAGTTCTTCACGTACAACCAGTGTATCTACGATGTCTTTTACGGAAATTTCGGAAGCATATGCGCCTCTTCTCGGCTCGATTACGACCAGTCCGTCCTTCTCAAGCTTACGAATTGCCTCTCTTACCGGAGTACGGCTGACGCCCATCTCATCAGCAAGATTTACTTCCATCATTCTTGTTCCCGGTTCGATTTTGCCTTCGAGAATCTGCATTTTCAACTGTTCGTAGACAATTTCACGAAGCGGCTTGTGGCTCTGTAAATCCAAATCTAACATATTAACCCCCATGTACTTAATGTTCTCCGTATATTGTATTATAAAAACTTGAGAAAGTATACCCCCAAACCGAGAGCATACGTGAAATATTCGCAAAAATCGCTTATGCGACTTGTGATCTGGTATTGAAAAACAAATGAACAGCCGTACATCCGTGTACATTCCTCACACGCAGCCGATGTTCATATACACCGTACTGCCGGTATTCTGATCAGACTTCTGTACGGAAATTCTGCGCATGCCGGCAGATGACAGGCCCAGCCTCCCGGCCGGCCCGTGCACATCCGGCGCTTACGGCCGTTTCTCCGGTTCCGTTACCGTCTCTGTCCAGTATGCTTCAATCTTATCTCCGCGCAGTTTTTCACAGGCTGTTTTTGCCTTATCCAGCGTATCATACAGGCCAAACACTGTCGGGCCGCTGCCGCTCATCAGAACAACTCCGGCGTCCGTTTCCTCTATGCGCTTTTTCAGGTCAGCCACATCCGGATAGGCATTCAATGTATAGCATTCCAGGACATTAACGAAATCCTCATAGACCTTCGGATCTCCGCTCTGCATTCTTTCAATCAGGCGGTCATTATCCGGTCTTTCCGTAACGGTGCAGGAGTCAATCCCGCGATACACCTCCGCCGTGGAGACACCGTGACGCGGTTTTGCGATGACCGCCGGCATTCGGAGTCCCTGAAGCGGCTGCAGCTCTGTTCCTGTCCCCCTGGCCCGGGCACAGGCGGACGCGAACCGGTCCTCCCGGATGACACGCGGCAGACACCGGTTCAGGCAGGCCTGTCCCATCGCGCAGAACGGCACGTCCGAACCAAGCTGTGCACACAGCTTCATGATCTGAGAAAGCCGCATCCTGCGCCGCCAGAGTACGTTCAGAGCGTGAATGACCGCTGCCGCATTTCCGCTGCCGCCGGCAAGCCCTGCCGCGATCGGAATCATCTTATGCAGCCGGATTTCAATCACTCCTCCCGGCACACTGCTGCCTGCTTCAGAGGACATCAGTTCCGCCGCCCGGTAGGCGAGGTTCCTCTGATCCACCGGAAGATAGGGACGGTTGCATGCAATGTGAATTTCATGTTCCCCCCGCGGCTTTCTGGAATCCGGATGGAAACACACCACAACATTGTCGTGGAAGCCGATCTGCTGCATCACCATGTCGACCGGATGGAATCCGTCTTCCCCCGGCGCACCGACATCGATGGAGAAATTGATCTTGGCAAAAGAACGGAGAAGGATGCGACCTTCTCCGATTCCCCCGCTTTTTCCGCGGTTATCTGCCCTTCTTCTTGTTGTTTTTACTGTTCTTTCCATAGCCGTTGGCCTTCCGCGCAGCCTTTTCTGCCGCGCGCTGTTTTTTCAGCGCTGCCGCACGTGCCGCTCTTCCGGTCCTGTACTTCGCACCGGCAGCGCGGATCGGCATCGGTTTATTAACATGGAAGTAGTCATCGCGAAGTTCCTTCTTCACCTTTTCCTCTTCCAGTCTGAATTTCTCATCGTCCGTCAGCTTCTTCTTTTTATTCTTCTGTTTGCGGGCTTCTTTCTTTTCTTCTTTTGCGTGCTCGGCGATGACCGTCTGTACATCCTTGCCTGTTTTCTTTGCCTCTTTATACGGATTAAACGGTGCCTCGGATTCCTCTTTCTTCTTCTCTGCGGCAGATCCATTATTCTGATTGCGCATCTGTCTTACACTGAAGAACATCATTCCGCCGAACATCAGGACCATCATGATCATGTATCCTGCCGTATATCTTCTCTGGTTCAGGGTCTTGAAACGGATTGTTTTGTCAGCGCTCAGCGTGGAGCCGTCATTCGCGCGGAAGCCCCTGGAAATCGTGCAGGTGTAGTACTGATTATCCTGAATCGCATTATCGCCTTTCTGCGGAACCTTGGCAGTATCCACCAGAATCAGCGCGTATTTGGTGTTCTTCTTACTGTAATAGATCTTTACCGGCAGCTTGTGGCCGTTCTTATCGGTGATCTTGAATTTATTCGCGTTTGCCTTCTTGGATGCGGCATTTCCGACCGGACGGTCAAAATACACCTTGACGTCCATGTTCTCCTTGGTCGTGTTCGTTGCATTATTTACAGGGTAAGTTTTTGTGATTTTCAGGGATGTGCCGGCAAAAGAAAACATTGCCATAAACATCGCAAGGATAACCGCCAGACTCAAAACCGCGCCTGCCCTCTTTAACGTATTTTTCATTCTTTAATTTCCTCCGATTCTGCCGCTGGATGATTTCTGCCGCGCTTCCTGCGCAGCCTGAGCTCCTTGAAGAACTGTTTCAGCTGATCTGCACATTCTTCCTGCATAATTCCGCGTTCCACATGAATACAGTGGTTCAGCCGCGGATTTTCCACTACATTGAAAACAGACCCGCAGGCTCCCGCCTTAGGATCCATCGTTCCGATAAATAAATTCTCCATGCGGGACCAGACCAGCGCGCCCGCACACATCGCACAGGGTTCACAGGTCACATACATCGAACAGCCGGTCAGCCGCCAGCCGCCCAGATATGCCGCAGCCTGCCGGATCGCGTTCATCTCCGCATGCACCGTCGGATCCTTCTCCGTCTCCGTCAGATTATGCCCGCGCGCGATGATTTCACCGTCACGCACAATGACCGCGCCAATCGGGATTTCCCCGAGAGCAGCCGCTTTCTGTGCTTCCTTCAGCGCTTCTTCCATAAATATATTTCTGCTCATATACCTAGAAAGTATACATCACTTTATTTCAGTATTCAAGATGATCGTACTGATATTTATGCAGAAGAATCCCGGCATTTCATTGAACATTTTACCTTCCGCACGCTATACTGTTAGCAGGCGCCGCGCACTCCCGCAGACATCATTCCGACAGCTTCCCGGGAAAGTTCCGGGCGCCGTGTTTCCCCGTCATTTTCAGGACAAAATTCACCGGCCAGAGGAGGCACCGGGATTTATGATACTTGACATTATCGCCATCATTATTATTATCATTGCCGTCCTGCGGCACGCGTTTAAAGGATTCGTCGTCTCTGTCGTCCACCTTGTTCAGTGGATCGCCATCGCGATTCTTTCCCTTTTATATTCCGACAATCTGAAACAGTATCTGATCGATCATACATCTATAGACAGCGGTCTTGAGACATTTTTCAAGAATCTCCTTCTGAAGCGCTTTCAGGAATCCGGAGGAACTTTATCTCTCCCGGACTTTATGAAAAACGCGGCAGACACAGCCGCCAATACAACTGCAGAATACGCCGCTTCTGTGATCACCGGCATTGTCATGTCCATTCTGGCTCTGCTTCTGATCTATATCGGTGTGAAGATTGCCGGCTCGATCATCATCATGCTGTTTTCCCGCAGCCATCACGGCGGTGTAATCGGCGCGCTGGACGGGATTCTCGGCGGAGCTGCCGGCCTGATCCTTGGTATTCTGTATGTCTGTATCCTTTTGTCCCTGCTGAAACTGACCCTGCCGCTTCTGGCCGCAGACACACAGACCTGGCTGCAGACACAGCTGAACGCCTCGCTCCTGGCTTCAGCGCTGTACCAGCACAACCTCGTCGTCGCCTTCTTCCAGGCCATCGGATCCGGGACGCAGCAGGCTTGACAATGATACTGATATATGGTAACTTATTGAAAGTTTAGGCAAAAATCGAGGAGCAAGGGTTTCGATCCCTCTGAATCAGGAAGGAGACAGAAATGAAAACACTGCTGAAAAATGGAACCGTTTATCTGGATCACGCATTTAAAAAGGCGGATCTGTTAGTCAGTGAAGACGGAATCAGCGTATATTCTTCCGACAACGCGGCAGCTTCTGAAAGTGCTGCGGATTGTTCCTTTGACGCTGATGGTTATGCAATTGTACCCGGATTTGCAGATGTGCACGTTCACTTCCGCGAACCCGGGTTTTCTTATAAAGAGACGATCCGTACGGGAAGCCTGGCAGGCGCATACGGCGGATACAGCTGTGTCTGCCCGATGCCGAATCTGAAGCCGAAGCCATCCACTTTAGAAGGTCTGAAAGCGCAGACGGACATCATTAAAAAGGACAGCGTCATCCACGCCATTCCTTATGGAGCAATCACGATGAAGCAGGACGGCAGAAGCGCCCTTTCCGATATGGACGCGCTGGCACCGCATGTCTGCGCCTTCACCGACGACGGAAAAGGCGTGCAGACGGAAGAACGCATGCGTGAAGCCATGGAAAAGGCACATGCTCTGGGAAAGATCATTACGGCGCACTGCGAAGATGAATCCCTTCTCGGCGGCTCCGCCATCCACGCCGGACGCTACGCAGAGTCCATCGGCTGGAAGGGAATCAGCTCCGAAAGCGAATGGAAGCAGATCGAGCGGGACTGCCGGCTGGCGGATGAAACCGGCTGCGCTTACCACGTCTGCCACGTTTCCACCAAAGAATCTATTCAGGTCATCCGCGATGCGAAGAAATCCGGTGTAGATGTTACCTGTGAAACCGGCCCGCATTATCTGCTTTTGTCCGATGAAGACCTCTTCAAGATCGATCCGGACGACCCGGCCAGCGGCCGCTTTAAGATGAACCCGCCTCTCCGCTCGGAAAAAGACCGGAAAGCCATGCTGGACGCCGTGATCGACGGAACCGTCGACATGATCGCCACCGACCACGCCCCGCACTCCGCAGAAGAAAAATCAAAGGGACTCCTGAAAAGCGCCAACGGCATCGTCGGCCTGGAGAGCGCCTTCCCGGTGCTTTATTCCCGGCTCGTCGTCCCGGGGATTCTCAGCATGGACCGGCTGCTGGAACTGATGTGTTTCGCGCCGAGGCACCGCTTCAGCCTTCCGGGAACGACATTAGAAACTGCACAGGCAGAGCGCCAGTCTAACGGCAGCCTGCTTCTTCCGGGTTCCGCGGACATCACGGTGCTGGATCTGGACAGCCCATACACACTCTGCGCGGATGAATTCAAAAGCATGGGCCATTCCTGCCCCTTTGACGGATGGGACGTTCAGGGGAAGGCTGTCATGACCTTCTGCGGCGGAAAGACTGCCGCCGACCGCGGTGAGCTGAAACGGCTGGATTAACCGGTTTTCAGCCTCTACATCATAGATCGCCGATAGACAATATATCAGAAAGGACTGCTATGGACAGACAGATTCTGACAATTGAAGAAAACACACAGCTGACCCGTGACACTTGGTTCATGAAACTCAGCGGAAACTGCAGCGAGATCTCCGCGCCGGGACAGTTCATCAACATCCGGCTTAACGGATTCTTCCTGCGCCGGCCGATCTCCATTTACGACCACGGAGATTCCTGGCTTTCCATCCTCTACAAGGTTCTGGGACGCGGGACAAAATATATGAGCCAGATGACTCCGGGACAGACGCTCGACGTGCTCCTGCCTCTCGGCAACGGTTTTGACGTCAGCCTCTGCACGGAGAATACCCTTCTGGCTGCAGGCGGCATCGGCATGCCTCCGATGTACGGCATCGCAAAAGAACTGAAGAAAAAAGGCATTACGCCGCAGCTGGCACTCGGATTCAATACAAAGGAAGACATTCTTCCGCTCCAGCCGTTTGAAGATCTGGGAATTCACCCGGTCATCGCGACTGCAGACGGCTCATATGGAATCCGGGGATTCGTCACCGATGCCATGAAAACGCTGAACTACGATTATGTCTGCACCTGCGGACCGGAAGCGATGCTGAAGGCCGTCTACGGACAGATGCCGGACGGACAGCTCAGCTTCGAGGAACGCATGGGATGCGGTTTTGGTGCCTGCATGGGATGCAGCTGCAAGACAAAATACGGCAGCAAACGAATCTGCACGGACGGACCGATTCTCATGAAAGATGAGGTCATCTGGTAATCATACGGAATGAGTTGTTTCACCGCTCTGCGCCGGCAGAGACGCAGACGGTACAGATACAGAGGAAAGGACAGATCGAATTATGTCTCACGACTGCAAAAAAGGCGGAAATCCGCTTTCCACAGAACTCTGCGGCATCACGCTGGACAACCCGGTCATTCCGGCCAGCGGAACCTTCGGATACGGCCAGGAATTCGCAAAGCTCTACGATATCAATATTCTGGGTTCAATTTCCTTCAAGGGAACGACCCTCCATGAGCGTTACGGCAACCCGCTTCCGCGCATCGCGGAATGCAGCTCCGGCATGCTGAATTCTGTCGGCCTGCAGAACCCGGGAGTCGACCACGTCATCGCCCACGAGCTTCCGGAATTCAAAAAAATCTACAGCAAACCGCTTGTCGCGAATATCAGCGGATTCTCCATCGATGAATATAAAGAAACCGCGGAAAAACTCGATGCCCAGGATCAGGTCGGCATTCTGGAAATCAACATCAGCTGCCCGAACGTCCACAACGGCGGCATGAGCTTCGGAACCAGTCCGGAAGCAGCGGCGGAAGTTACGACTGCCGTTAAGGCAGTCACTCATAAGCCGGTGTTCATGAAGCTCACCCCGAATGTCACCGACATCACGGAAATCGCAAAAGCCTGTGAGGATGCCGGCGCAGACGGAATCAGCATGATTAACACGCTGATGGGAATGCGCATCGATCTGAAGAAAAGAACGCCGATTCTGGCCAACCAGACCGGCGGACTCAGCGGGCCGGCCGTTCTTCCGGTTGCCCTGCGCATGGTCTGGCAGACAGCCCACGCCGTAAAGATTCCAATCATCGGAATGGGCGGAATCAGCAGCGCAGAGGATGTCATTGAGATGATGATGGCCGGAGCCTCTGCCGTGGAAATCGGCGCGGCAAATCTGGTCAATCCCTATGCCTGTAAGGAAATCATTGAAGATCTTCCATCTGCTATGGAGAATCTTCACATCGATGCCCTGTCCGACATTATCGGTGCGGCGCTGTAACAGGAAAGCACAGATACGCTTCAGTCTGACGATGAAGATTTTCCGGATTTCGAGAAAGCTTCATTCAGCCGGACTGAGCTATAATAGGTAACAGAAAACACCTGAAGATGAGCTACGAAAGGAGACTGGTCATGAGTAAAGACGTTATTATCGCCTGCGACTTTCCGTCCGCAGAAGAAACCTTCCGCTTCCTGGATCAATTCACCGGACAGAAGCCGTTCGTAAAAATCGGCATGGAACTGTTCTACGCCGAGGGTCCTTCGATTGTACGGGAAATCAAGAAACGCGGGCATAAAATTTTTCTGGATCTGAAACTGCACGACATCCCGAATACTGTAAAACGCGCCATGGCCTGTCTCGCAGACCTGCAGGTAGACATGACCAATGTCCACGCCGCAGGCGGAATTAAAATGATGGCAGCCGGAAAAGAAGGCCTGGAGTCAAAAGGCGGCTCCCCTCTCCTGATTGCGGTTACACAGCTGACATCCACCAGTCAGGAGACCATGGAAAAGGAACTTCTGATCGATCATCCTCTTCCGGATGTGGTCACTCAGTACGCGAAGAACGCGAAGGCTGCGGGACTCGGCGGAGTCGTCTGCTCTCCTCTTGAAGCGGGAATGATCCATCAGGCCTGCGGAAGAGACTTCATGACCATCACCCCGGGAATCCGTTTTGAGAATTCAGCCGCGGATGACCAGACCCGGATCACGACACCGGCAAAAGCCCGTATTCTCGGTTCCGACTACATCGTTGTGGGCCGTCCGA
>JBJFHK010000163.1:0-1992 GCA_051893535.1 Eubacterium sp.
CAGCGAGGCGCTCAGAAGTCCAGGCATCAGGCTGCGTTACAAACTCACGTTCAATCAGCTTAGCAGATCTCTCTCCGTTCCACAGCTCTGGATCAGCATCTGTGTCCCGGAAGCTCCATCCACACCGCAGTATGGTAAATAGTTACACTTTTTCTGTTGAGTGTGGTCGGGAAATCATGGCAGAAAGAGTGATTTCCCGACTCTATTTTTCCGCAGTCGGGAAATCCGGCGGACAAGGGTTATTTCCCGACTATGCGCCAGACCGATCGTATACATTTTTTGCAAAAACGGATATCCAATACATTTACAGGATAATTATACATAAATCAAGAACAGAAATCGCGATTATTTTACACTTTCTGCGTGGAGTGTAAAACAGGTTATTACGATACCAGCTTCCGCAACCCGGAATTCGGAGAATCCACTTTTTCAGGCAATTTTCCGACCTTCCAGGCCCTTGAAAAGTCGGGAAATCAAGGGTACACACAGTGTTTCCCGACCTTCGATTGGGGCCGGTCGGGAAATCCGGATTTTCAGTGGGTTTTCCCGACCGGTTTCAGGCTTATTGTTCCGATGCTAAAACAATATTGCATGAATATTATCTGCATACGTATACTGTATACTCAACTGTGCCCCTTTCATCTTTTTTATTCATTTTCCAAATCTTATTCATTTTCATTATCAGCCCTATTTTCTGTATTTAACTCATTTCCGTAATACATTCACTTCCTGTATCCTGCTCGTTTTCTATATTTTTCTATTTTTCTGTATACTCGCATCCAGATAAAGAAGCCGCTGCCCAGGGTCCATAAAATGTTGTGATATGCCGCTTTTATGAAAGACAGTGTCAGAACACTGCCGATCATAAAAGGAGCATTCCACCATTTTCAGGACCTGGGGCAGCGGCTGTCCTATTGTCTATCCGTTGGATGACAATAAGGATCTCAGGCATCCACCCGACGCTTTCAGCGTCGCGGAAGGCTTGTGTTCCTATTCCTATCGTGTGCAGACTCTGCATGGACGCAGGCCCTTCGCACGTGCGCTTCGCAGCGTCGTCTTATAGACGGTGCGGGAACGTCTCAGCGTTCTGCAGCCACGGTAAACGTGATAGCACTTGCTGTGATAGGCATAATACACCACCGAGCCTGCGGAAACTGTATACGCATTACTCAGATCTGCCGTAAGCTGAGTCTCCGGAAGATTTCCCGCCAGCGGCAGCGCGCCTGCCATCAGGATAGCCGCAATTCCAACTGCAGCTGCGCGTCCCGCGCCTTTTCTCATTTCTGCTTTCATCATAAACATCCTTTCTCTTATCTGAAACATTGTGAAAAGCATTTACAATTCTAACAGAAATGACTGGCAGATTCAATAATAAGCACTATTTCTCATTCCATTCACTGACCTGCTTCTTCAGCCAGTCGCACCATTCATCCACACCCTCTCCGGTTTTGGCGCTGAACAGAACGGTTGTGCATTCTGCGTCTTCTGTGGTATTTTCATCAAATACCGGGGCAAAACGTCCCTCTTCATCCTTTACGGAAAGACATTTCTTAAAGCGGATGCCTTCACAGCTGTCCTTTCCTGTTACTTCCACCGGACTGCAGGCCGACTGCCACATAGAATCCCTTGTAGCCCTGCTCACGAAGTTCAGGACAGGGCCGTTTCTATTCTCGAGGAATATTCTGAACATCTGGCTTCAGGCGACTCTGACGGCGCTATTTCCATCTACAAGCGTGAGGCAGAATTATTTATCAGCAGCCTGTAACCCAGAATCCCGGCAATCCTTGCAGGAAAAATTGGACAAAAACAAATACACCACATCTTTCCTGTTTTGGTTGACCAAACAACCTTTTAGTGATATATTTGACTCAACAAACAAAATAGCAAGAAACCGATGAGGCGAAGAAAAGATAATCATGCTCCTACAGAGAGTCTGCGAAGCTGAGATGCAGATGGAAAACAGGTTATGCAATATGGATCGCTGAGGGCGCG
>JBJFHK010000164.1:0-10616 GCA_051893535.1 Eubacterium sp.
CGTCACGAAGGGAGTTTTTTTATGCCTGAAAATAAGCTGGAAAATATTGTATTTACTGTACTCATGACCTTTGTTATGGTCTACGCAATGATCTGTTACAACATCGCACTGAACATCGGAGGACTGCATAATGGTGTCTTTGCAATGGCTTTTGATAAAGAACTGTTCATCATGTGGCCGCTCGCCATTGTCCTGGAAATGTTGGTTTTTGAACGCCCGGTTATGTTTCTTACCCGCCGGCTGGTAACTGAAAATATGCCGGTGCTCTGGATTATTCTGATCCGCAGTTCGCTTACCGTCTGCCTGATGTGCCCGGCGATGAGTTTTGCCGCATCGCTTCTCTTTAAAGACTTTCAGGCCGCGGGTCTGCTAAGTACCTGGCTGCAGACCGCAGCGATGAATTTCCCAATGGCACTTGCCTGGCAGATCTTTTTCGCAGGTCCTCTGGTCAGACTGATTTTTCGTCTGATTTTCCGCAGAGGATCAGAAGAGGCTGCTGAGTCATCCCGGTCTGCTGAAGCGGCATAAACCATTTCAACCATTCAACCGCAGGAATGAAATACTTCAGCCGCAGGACTTGTATCTGATTACATTCCTGCGGCTGTTTTTATACCTTCTGTTCCTCAAGCAGCTGATATCCATTACCCGGCATATCGCAGACCGGACATCTTTCCGGTGGATTGTCCCCTTCATAAATATAGCCACAGACCGGGCATCGCCAGCGTTTATGCGAGGCAGAAACAGACGCCTTTCCGGCTGCCGGAACTTCATCCAGTTTTCCTTCATGCATATTTCCCTGACCGGACTGCTCTGAATGGAAAACCTCATTAATTTCTTCCGTAATTTCAGCGTCGATCTTCCCCTGCTGAACCATGTCACGCATGATCTCAATTGTCTTTTCATGGGAAAGGCCCTTCTTATACGGTCTCTCTTCCGTCAGTGCCTGATAGATATCAATACAGGCCATCAGCCGATCCTCAAAACTCTGCTGAGAAGCAGGCAGGCCTCCTGGGTATCCGCTGCCATCCAGTTTTTCATGATGGAAGGATGCCCATTCTGTAATATCCTCCAGTCCCTGCATATGATGGAGAACACGATAGGTCTGGGAGGCATGATTCTGCATCACTTCAAATTCCTCGCCAGTAAGTTTCCCCGGTTTTTCCAGAATATCATTGGAAACCACAAGCTTCCCGATATCATGCAGAGCGCCTGCAAAATAAAAACGCTCCGTTTTCTCTTCATCCCATCCGAGATGACGCGCCATAACCTCCGCCTGTCTGGCCACACCCAGAGAATGCCTCTTGGTAAAGCTGGATTTGTCATCAATGATACCAGCGAAAAATCCCGTGATCCTGCAGATTTCCTTCCAGCTGAAATCCCGGAAATTGTCCGGAACATCGGAGCGGAGGCAGAAGTCCACTCCCCTGGTCTCTGCCTCCACGATACATTCAGAAGTAAATGCCTGATCAAACAGATTTACTGCATCTTCCGTATAGGATTTTCCGGATTCAGCATGCACATAATTTCCGATTCTTTCTCTATCCTCCTGTTTTATCCCGCCAAGATGAAATCTGACATCTACGGAATCCGCCAGATGAATGATCTGCGCCATCAGGGGCGTGTCCGCTGCAGGAATTCCAAATGCTCCCCTGCCGTCTGCCCTCTCATGATGATAAAGGATCACATTCTCAGATTTTGTGTTGAAGGGAAGCATCCCGGCCCAGTCCTCGCCGACGCGGCAGTGACCTCGCAGGGAATTTTTTTCTGTTAAAGGCGCCGATTCGTTTTCTGCTTTTTCATCTGAGTTATTTTTCATGGATGAATCCAGATATTTAACCAGGGCATTGTCATGCAGAATCGCAAGACCAGTCAGATCAACCAGCTGATCTGCGTCCAAACCGGCAGCCCGTCCCATTTTCTCGCACATCCATGCAACACGCATGCCATGCCCATCCAGAACGTCTCGGTATTCTTTTTCCACAGCATCCAGCGCATATGAAAACGCATACAGCATATCGGTAAAATTCAGAAGCATCGCTGTCTCCCTCGCAGTTATTCGACGGCATCAAAGCATGAGCTGTCCTTATGGCATACCGGGCATTCCTCCGGCGGATTTACATCTTCGCAGACATAGCCGCAGATCCGGCATTTCCACTTCTTTACAAGGTCAAAGTATGAGCTGTCCTTATGACATACCGGACACTCTTCTGGCGGATTCTCGCCCTCGTATATATAGCCGCAGACACGGCACTTCCATTTCCGGGTTGAATCTCCGTCCTTGGTAACTTCTTCATAATCAGAGCTGCCTGATCCCTCGAAGAATGCGGCAGCACCGCTGCGTCCTGCAGCTCCTTCCTCTGTGAAGTCTTTCAGCGACTTGTATTTTCCTGCGTCTTCACCAAGCAGTCCGCTCCTGTTGATATAGGAGGTATGCAGCATCTGTTCGGCAAGTGGAGAAAGAGGTTTTCCATAAAACTCTGCATATAACTGTTTCAGCTCAGGATTTTCATGGCTCTTCCTCAGCTTCATCTCTGAATCTCTCTTGTAAAGGCTTTCTATTCTGGACTCCACCATATCTTTCCGTTCTCCGGTCTCTGCCTTCGGCTGCCCGCCTCCGCCAATGCATCCGCCCGGACAGGTCATGACCTCGATGAAATGGTACTGCTTTCCGGATTCTTCTGCCATTTCCAGGAACTTCCGGACATTCGATGTACCGTAAATCACAGCCAGGTTCAGGGTGAGTCCGCCGACATCTAATGATGCCTCCCGGACTTCCTGCATTCCACGAACTGGTTCAAGCGTATAAAGCTGCTCAGGTGCCGGCTCATGGGTCACATATTCATAGGCTGTGCGGACCGCAGCTTCCATGACGCCTCCCGTATTTCCAAAAATAACCCCGGCGCCGGATGCTTCCCCCATTAATTTATCAAATTCTGAATCCGCAAGGGAAGAAAAGTCGATCTCTTCATTTTTCGCCCAGTCTGCCAGTTCCCGTGTCGTAATGACATAATCCATGTCCCTGAGATCAGGAATATCCAGGTATTCAGAGGCGGCGTTCAGTTCATCTCTTCGGATCTCGAATTTCTTCGCCGTACAAGGGGTAAGAGCCACATTCACTATGCGCTCAGGATCAATTCCCATTTTCTTTGCAAAGTAGGTTTTAATGGTAGGTCCCTGCATCCCGATCGGGCTCTTCGCCGATGAAATATTCGGCAGAAGCTCCGGATAATATATTTCCGCAAATTTAACCCAGGCCGGACAGCAGGAGGTAAACTGAGGCAGCGGACCGCTTTTCTTTGTAATGCGTTCCACAAGTTCACTGGCCTCTTCCACAATCGTCATGTCGGCGGCGAAATTTGTATCAAGGACGTAATCCGCACCGAGACTTCTCAGCAGGGCGACCATTTTTCCCTCAACGAAGCTGCCCCTCGGCATTCCGAAGGCCTCTCCAAGGGACACTCTGACGGACGGAGATGTACTTACAATCAGTACCTTCTCCGGGTCTTTTGCTGCAGCCAGCACATCCTCCATTTCCGGAGTCTCCGTGATCGAACCGGCCGGACAGACATTGGCGCACTGACCGCAGTGAATGCAGACCGCTGTGTCATCGGTCTTCGCAAGGTCATAATAGCCGAGAACACTGACATAATCCCTGCAGATGTCTCTGCACTGCCCGCATTTGATGCACAGGTCTTCGATTCTGCGGATCGAAGGATTGTTCTCTTCAATTGGTACGCGGACAGTTTCTGATAAATGTTTTCCCATCTTAATTCCCTCCTTTATAACATCTATGGCAATATCACCGCACCTTCACCGGCCCGGTCAGGCCTCTTGTCCAGGATGGCTTTTGACTCTTCCCGCCAGCTCAGAAGCCGCGCCAGCATCTTTTCCTTGTCACGCTGCAAATGCCCCTGCATCGGGACAATATTCGATGGATGCAGGCCAAAGTAAAAGCAGTTCTCCAGCGTAAGCAGATTCAGCAGATGTTCTTCCTCGTCCAGGTATTCTCCGAATGTATTTTCAAGGAAAATTCCCTTCTGCATATCGTTATAGAGCGGACAGCCCGGATCTGCATGAATCGTGCCGGTAAAGATCAGATAAGGCGTCGTCTTATTCAGCAGTTCTGCCGTGGCTTCAGCATTTTCACGCCAGTGAGCAGCGCCCGCCGAGCCGAAAATAATATTCGCGCCGTAATCAATCCCCGCTTCTCTGAGCCGCAGCAGTTCGTATTCTGCCTCTTCAGCGGTATATCCTTTATTCATCAGCCGAAGTGCTTCATCAAACCCGCTCTCCAGACCGACATTCAGTTCATTGATTCCCAGATCGCGCAGCCTTTTCAGGTCTTCACTGCTTTTCCTGCGGATATTCTTCACCGAGGCATACATGGCAATTGTCTCTACTTTCGGAAGATTTTGATGAATTTCTTCTGCGATCTTCTCCAGCCTGTCTGCGCTCAGTGCGAACGCATCACCGCTTTCCAGGAATACCCGCCTGGTGGACAGCCTGTACTCTGCCGCAAAGCGGAGCTGTTCCTCAATTTCTTCTTCCGCTACCGCACTGAAAGGGACATCCCGATACATGGTGCAGAATGAGCAGCGGTTGTGCGAGCAGCCGTGTGTCACCTGCAGAAGCAGCGATTCCGCCTCGAAAGGCGGTCTGTAGATAAGTTCTTCCATCCGTTATTCCTTTTCTTTCCGAGTCTGTCGGACATGCTATATTTCATCTATAATATTATAGAAGTGTTTAACAATTCAATCAATAAGTATCTTTCCCTTGACCAGGTATCTTTTGTCATACCTATAGCATCCGCCCTGCTCACAGATCCGGACAAAAGGAAAAAAGCAAGAAAACATCCTGTCTTCATGACCTTTCCAGGCTGTATTTTCTCATGCGTATTCCGATCCTGACCTGTCCTATTTCCTGTTCAGAAATGTCCAGATAAAAAAAACTACGGTCAGTAATCCAATAACAGAAATACTTAAAATCGGTTTAATAAAAGCCAATATCATGCTCAGGATATATCCACCATACAAGACAACCCGGACATGAAGAACCGTTGAATCATCCCTCGGGACTTCCGGATTGTCTTTTCTGATCTGATAATCCAGCCACTGGAAAGCAATACTCCAAAGCAGAAGATTGAGAGGATACAGCATTTCCGGAACGACCGCATCCGGTGCAGAACCAACCCATGCTGTCGTAAAAGGCACAAGAGTAAGCATAAATATCCAGACACCATTTACCAGAAACGTTTTTCGAGAAATCAATTCTGCTTTATGAAACAGATCATGATGCATCGCCCATACCGTGTAAATCATCATGAAACTGATCACATAGGCAAGAAATGTATGCCGGAGTTCCTGCAGACCCTTCCAGTCATTTCTTGACGGAATTCCGAGCTCCAGCACCATGATCGTTGCCGCAATAGCAACAATTCCATCTGTGATTGCTTCAACTCTTGACTTTACCATTCATTATACCTCCTGACGTATTTCCTGATGCCCTGCCTGCAGGATCAGTCCGATGCCCAGGCCAGGCATCAGGAAAAATGCCACTCCACCAGAAGAGGCTTCCACAACAGCCGCGAAACGAACTGCCTTATCGCCGAACGTCCCGATCACTCCCCATTCCAGGGATAATACTAATCAATCTTTATCTGTCTTTCCGATATTATTAATGAACTCCGCTACAGCCATCTCATAAGCTCTCTCGTCGGCATTCCGCATATCCATCCGCCGGACGGAAATATCCGCCGTCAGCGCGCAATGCCATTCACCGACTTTTCTGAGTTTATTCAGAGCATCCCTGATCTGATCACACACCATACTGATCCGCTCGTCATCTGCATCCTGCATCAGTATGGTAAAATCGCTGTCAATTAACCTGCAGATCACACTGTCCCGTCCGCAGACGTCACGAAGAATTTCTCCGATTCTTTTCAGAAGTAGTTCTCCCGCTTTAGTCCCATAGTTCTGCTGAAAAGGAATATACTCCGGAATAACTATGCCGATGACATAAAAATCCCGTTTCTTCTCCCAGAGTTCCTCCAGATAATCCTTCAGATTAAATTCCAGTCCTCTGCAGCTGGTCAACCCGGTCACAGAATCCATCATCTGAAAAGCGTAGAAATCATTCACAGCCTTCTCTAATTCTTCCGCATCAAAAAACTGGCCCATCAGCCCGACAATCCGCCCATCTTTGTAAATCGGCATTTTATCGGCAAGGATAATCCGCTGTCTGCCATCTGCGATACATCGGCCGACAGAAAGATGAACCCTCTCTCCCTTCTCCAGGACATTGATTTCATCATTTCTAAATGGGCTTTCATCCACATGCCATTTCATATCCTCATCCGTCTTTCCCAGGATCTCTTCGATGGAAGAAAATCCGTAGAAATCAAGGAAACTTTTGCTCGCTCCTATAAATCTCCGTTCCCTGTCCTTCCAGAAATATTTATCCCATCCGAAGCGGGTCTGGTTTTTCCAGAGCAGAGAATCGCTGATTTCGTTTTCCTTAACAGGATTTGTATTTTCAGATGCCGGCAGCTTTTCCAGTCCATCTTTTCCGCCGCTGAAGATCTTGCCAAGTTCATCTTTGTCGAAATCAACCGGTTCGGTAAAGGACAGGATCTGCATATTATCTGTCCCGGGAACCGGCATCAGTCTGTGAATGCTCCAGCGGTATTCTCCATCACGGCCCTTAGTTCTGAAGAATCCTGAAATGCTGTGACCATGATTCTGTATGATCCTGCTTCTTATGGAGTCAATATCGATGAACTTCTGATATCGCTCCTGGTCCGGCAGATAAATATAGTCCTCTGTATATCCCCCGATCACTTTTCTGAGCTCCAGCCATTTTCCGCCCGGCTTGACAGGCAGCCTGTAGTCGGAGGACTTGATCCCGCAGACGGTCTGGTCCTGGAGATTGATGAGGACGATATCATTATACAGGTAATAAAAATACTGTACATAAAAGGCGTTCTTCAGCTTCTCTTTATCCTGCTCCAGATGGATACATCTAAGATGGATGGCATAGATGTAGTTATCATCGCAGTGCGTTACCATGTTTCCGCTGATCTGCATATAGTGACCCTCGGAAGGATATGTCCTGACCTGAACGTCTGATTGTTTTCTCAATTGTTCATCCGCATAATTACGATACAGGGTATGAAGATGATTGTTTTCCCGGTTCAGAAACGAAATCCATGCATGGATATCTTCAAAATTATCTTCTCTCAGGGCATCTTCAAAGCGGTCGTTGCTGTAGAGACAGCGGAATGTCCTTCCGTCATCCTCAAGCACACACAGCGGTTCATCGGTCTGATAATTAATCCGGCTCAGGGAATCATAGTAATTTCTGCATCTGAGCGTTTCACTATTTAAGTGATTTTCGGCGCTGCTCTTCCAGAAATCCTGTCTGGTCATTGGTTTTCCGAAGTAGTAGCCCTGGATTTTTTCACAGCCGATTTCCTTCAGAAAGAGATACTGACTTTCATTTTCCACTCCCTCAGCGACAGTCTGGATCCCGATTGCTTTCGCCATGCTGACGATAGAACGGATGATGATCTTCGCCTTCTCCGTACGCGCGGATAAGAACCTCATGTCAATTTTCAGCTCATCAAAATCCAGATCTTTCAGTGCTGCAAGAGAAGAATAGCCGGTGCCGAAATCATCCATCCAGACCTGAAAGCCATATTCATGCAGACGGTTTATGAAAGATTTCAGCTTATCCTGATACCGGATAAAGGCACTCTCTGTAATTTCGATATTGATGAGTTCCCGGGGAATATGATATTTACCGGCCAATGCCTCTATACGGTCTGCAATATCCGTGTGATGAAAGTCTTTTCGCGACAGATTAGCAGAAACCGGAATCTGGTTTCTGTTCAGACGGTAAAGTTCCTGCTGGTCCCTGCATACCTGCTCAATTACATAAAGATCGAGCTGATAGACCATGCCTGTCTCTTCCAGCACAGGAATAAAGTGATTTGGAGGTATCAGGCCCAGGGCAGGATCGACCCAGCGGCTTAATGCTTCCGCGCCGCAGATCATGCCCGTAACAGAACGTACAACCGGCTGATAATACACCTTGATCCAGCCATTTTCCAGGGCCTTTGAGAAGTTCCGGAGCACATACTCTCTGATTTCTGAAGCATCCTGCTTTTCCTGCTGATGTGCTGCAGAACTATCCGCCAGATCATTCAGCAATCGACTTTTTTCAGCAGACGCTTCATAATTATTGCCATCCATAGATTTTTACCTTACTAATGTTTCCTTTCCCCTGGTCCGGTCTCCCGCAGGCAGGCCTTTCCGGACACAAAATATCGCCGCTTGCTTTTGTTTCTTTGACTAAAACTTTTGCAATTCATACTATAAAGTATAATATCCTCTTCCCGGATTGATCAACCATTTTCTTCTGTATTTTATTTCCCCACAGTATCTTTCAGGTTACTTAGTCACGTAAAAAATCCTTCTTGTAAATCCTATGCGTTCTGCTATCATTAGAATACTTCAGACTGACAGCTCCCCTATCCAGTGAGAATTTTTCAGAGAAGACAAAACAATAACTTCAAGAAAAAAAGTGAATGAAAATTGAAATACCCAGAACTTCGTGCGTCGAAATAAGTCGGAATTTGTCGGTATCTCTGACGGTCAGAACCATGTTACTCTGATGTTAGCGATATAACCACCGATAAAGTTATTAGGGAGGGACAGATGAGTACAAATGACAGATTCCAAGAACTTACAATCACCGATGACTTCGTCTTCTGCACAGTGTTTTCGCAAAATGAAGACCTGTGCCGGGAACTGGCAGAACGCATATTAGACAGAAATATCTCCAGAATCGTTTACCTGAATTCTCAGCAGAACATCAAGATCACACCAGATGGCAAAGGTGTTAGATTTGACGTATATTTTGAGGACGATGATGAACATGTTTATGACATTGAGATGCAGAACTATGAACAGCCGGACATTCCCAAAAGAGCGAGGTATTATCAGGGCATGATCGATATGGATCAGACCGCCAAAGGCACTACGTACAGCGAATTAAAAGATAGCTACGTCATCTTCATCAGCACGTTTGACCCGTTCCACATGGGGTATTCACGCTATAGAGCCAGGACCACAATCGTAGATCCATCAGGAATTCCCTACGATGACACCGCCTGGAAAATATTTTTAAATCCGAATGGGTATAAAGATAAAAAGATGTCACCCGAACTCAAGGCGTTTCTTCACTACCTGAAGAATAACATAGCAACCGACAAATTCACTAGAGATCTCAAATCACAAGTACAAATTACAACCCAAGACAGAAGATGGAGGCGGGAATATATGAAGCTTGAAGACAGAGACAAGATGATCCGTAGACAAGCCCACCAGGAAGGCGTTCAAGAAGGCCGTCAACAGATGCTTCATGAAATGAATATCAGACAATGTGCCACGATTCAGAAACTAACTAAAACCGGAATGCCGCTCGATCAAATCGCTGAAATATTTGATATGACATTAGACGAATTTTATATTTTTTGCAGAAGAAACAACATCCACCTCAATTAGATTAGAAAACATATTGCCAGAGAAAAGAGTAATTAAAAAGAATGTCATCTGCCAATACAGCATTGCGAAGGGTTGCTGCCAGAACAGAAGGCAGACAGAGTTGGGAATGCGGACATTTTCATGGGTTTGGGGATTGTCAAGTTAAGTGTGTAAGTCTTTTTAAATTATCTCGGATGGAATATTTTTCCACCCGAGATTTTTGGCTTTAGTACTCTTCATATTTCAGAAGCCGATCCTTTATTTACTCTTCCAAAAGCAACTGTCACACTCTCTGCTTATTTCATTGTTACCAGCTCATACGCGCGGCTTCCCAGCCCGATCTTTTCCGCGTGTTCCAGGGTTTCCTTCCATGCCACATTCGGATTATTGTTCAGCCAGACATCATGATGATCATGGAAATCCGAAGCTGCCATATTATCACCAAGCTGGGAGTTTCTGATTGGAACAGCCTTTTCGCAGAGATCCACGCAGGCCTGGTCCAGAGCAACCGGATCGAAAGAAGCGAGCATGCCGATATCCGGCCGGCAGGATAGGCGCATCGTTTTCACCGTGGCAGTCACAGTTCGGGGATACATCGGTAATGAGACTGATATGGAAACATGGTCTGCCATAACATACCGCCTGCGTATATTCTGCCATCCGGCAGCCCAGAAGCTGCGGAGCATCCCAATTGTCATTTTCTATGGCATCGAAGGCGCAGGCACCTATGCAGCGGCCGCAGCCCTTGCAGATGTCAGGATCGATATATGCCTTCCTGACTTTTCTGCCATCGACTTCCTTCTCCGGATAAGAAATGGCATCAGATCCGCACTCCTTTGCGCATCTCATGCAGCCGCGGCAGTTTTCTTCAATGACATGGGGATGACCGGACTGGTGCTGCAGCATCTTTCCAGCCCGGGATCCACATCCCATTCCGATATTCTTAATGGTGCCGCCGAATCCGGCCTGCTCGTGTCCCTTAAAATGAGTCAGAGAAATAATAACATCCGCATCCATTACAGCCCGGCCGATAAATGCCGTTTTACAGTATTCTCCGTTATGAACGTCTACCTC
>JBJFHK010000165.1:0-1960 GCA_051893535.1 Eubacterium sp.
ACTGTATGACTTTTTCCTTATTTCTGTCATCAGCCAAGAATTCCTGTGTCTTCTTAACACATATATCAAGAAACTGATTAGATGCATTTTTCCAGTCGTCCTTTGAGCCTGCTTGATTTTCATTGACATGCCCTTTCCAGATCTTTTCTGCCTGCCCTTTGATAAATAGCCGCTGATGCCCCTCTCCCTTCGCGCAGATGGCTATTTGCAGGAAGGACGATGGCATCGGTTCCCATATTTGTAATATCATCTCTGACAATTTGTAAATTCATGCTTGCCCCCTCTCCACAATCTCTACACTATCCGTCCGTGGCTGATCCGGGCTGACTGGTGACCTCCATGCCAATCCCCTCAGCTCATCGCTTATCGCATCTGATCTGCCCTCAGCACATTCAAAACCTCCGGAAGTGTATACCCGAGGAGCGTCTCGCCCTCGGGATCTGTCCGGACATAGGTAAAGCCAAGCTTCTCCTGCACGTGTTTCGAGCGGTCATTTCCCTCGTAATAGCAGCACCACACAGCCCTGCTGCCGAGGTTCTGAAAGGCATGCCGGATCATCTCTCTCCCCGCCTCTGTCGCGTATCCCTGTCCCCAGTACTCCCGGCCGATCCAGTAGCCGAGCTCCGGTTCGTCCTGCTTCTCTGAACAGGAATCCCTGCCAAGCCGTAAGCCCACCGCACCGATTAACAGGCTATCGCTTCGACGGACAACCGCATAGGTCTCCGGCACCTTCAGTACCGTCCGGATGATGGACAGACTTTCCTCCTCCGAGGTGTGCGGCATCCATCCGGCGGCCGGTCCGATCTCCGGATCAGACGCCAACGAAAAGAGCCTTGCGGCATCGCTGTCTTCCCACTCCCGAAGGAGCAGGCGGTCAGTGATCAGTTCCATTTAGATTTCCTCCCATTCGTGATGATCTGGTGCATACTATCCCCTTGAGCGCCATGTCCTGCTTTCGCCGCATTCCTTATTCGGTCCAGCCTTCTACATCAGCTTTCACCGGGATGGACTCAGCGGCTCCGGGCCTTGTCACGGCAAGCGCTGATGCCCGGGATGCCAGGTCAAGGGCATGTCCCGCATCTCCCGAGGCATAATAATCCGCGATAAAATAGCCTGTAAACGTATCTCCTGCCGCCGTCGTATCAACCGCCTGCACAGGATACGCCTTCTGCCGGATCTCTCCGCACCGTCCGCGGAAGCGTGAGCCGTTCCCACCGAGCGTCAGCACAACCTCCGCCTTCGGATACCGCTGCTGAAGCCCATCCAGAATACGCTCCGGATCCGTCTCGCCGGTCAGATCGCCGCCCTCGACCTCATTCAGAAGAAACAGCGAGACAGCGCTGAGATCCATCGTCATAAGCTCCCTGGTCATCGGCGACGGATTGAGGACAATCGTCATCTGCCTTGCGGCAGCCGTTTTCAGGATATACGGCAGGCAGCTGATCTCATTTTGAAGGAGGACAAGGTCTCCCTTTTCAAAATGAGAACAGACTTCATCGACATAGCTTTCATCAATCCGCTGGTTCGTGCCGCCAAAAAGCACAATACTGTTCTGTCCCGCATCATCCACCTGGATCACGCAACTGCCGTTCGGCCCGTCCAGGTGCTCAATCAGGTTCGTTTGTACGCCGGCATCCTGAAGGCGCGTAACCAGCACCTGTCCGTCCTCGCCGACCGCGCCCGCATGCCAGACCAAAGCGCCGGCCTTTGCAAGCGCAACCGACTGGTTGAGCCCTTTCCCGCCGCAGTGCGTCTCAACGCCAAGCGATGAAATCGTCTCTCCCGGTCGCACAATGTGATGCACGCGATAGACATGATCCAGATTAAGGGATCCAAAGCACAGGATTTTCATGAAAAACCTCCTAAACAAGCAAATGAGTGTCCGGCAGCCCTGCCTGTCAGTCGTTCAGCACGACCTTCGCGTGGCTGCCTGCCTCCTTCGATTTCGTGACAACGATCT
>JBJFHK010000166.1:0-1958 GCA_051893535.1 Eubacterium sp.
TCACCCCAGCCGTCCAGGGTCAGGCCGACCAGATAGATCTTCTTATTTTTCGTCATGCCCAGTTTACTCAGGCGCTTTGAAAGATCGGACGGTGAAGGGATCTTTCCCCAGTCCTTGTCTCCTGCTTCGCCGTACTGGCTGCCGCATGTGCAGAGCTCCTGCCAGGTCGTCGCGACTGCGCCCTTGACCGTGCCCTTCTTTGCCAGATCTGCGCCGCGGCAGTCGACAAAGAGGACATTTTTCTTTCCGACCTGTTTCGCCGCATACTTGGCGGATACAATGTATTTTCCGGTAAATGTTTTCTTGGATTTCAGTTCATCGGATGACTTTCCCTTTGCGCCGCATCCGGTGAAAAGAAGTGCCGTGGCCACGATCAGGCAGATCGCCAAAACGGATTTCCACCTTTTTTTCATATTCATTTTTCCTCTCCATGAACATTGCATCTGTGCGATTGCTACAAAGAAACTCCCGCGATACCTGCTGCCCGGATTGTTGTGAAATTATTCCAAAACCCATTCCACAATTCTCAGCAAGTTTCTCTGCATCTTCGCCGTGCAGCCTCTTGACGCTCCAGTGTGTTAAGACACTGAAATTGTATTTTTCTTTCTATTTATCATTATCCAACGAAATCGGATGTATAGCCAATAGAATCTATCTATACAACACGGGCAGCCGCACGGTATCCGATGTACCGGTTCCTGATTCCGTGCAGCTGCTCGCTTTCTACTTATTCAGTCATGATCTGTTTTACAATTTCCGCCGCTTCCGTCAGTTCCTGAACCGTCGTGTACTCAGACGTCGTATGCACATTATGCATCGCGCCTGAAATGCACAGCCCCGCAATTTCGTTTCTGCGGAGAACATTGACGTCGCTTCCGCCAAAAGTCTTCACCGGAAATACGGAATACCCCAGCATTTCCGCCGCCCGTTTATAACGCCGTAATGCCGGATCATCCTCTTCCACATGGTACGCCTTCAGATGAACCGTCTTTTCTGCCGTGACAGAAGCACCGGATGCCTCTGCTTCTTCCCGGAAAATGCGGACGGCATCCTCATACATCTTCAGCGCCTCTTCATGCACGGTGCAGCGGAGTTCCCCGCGGATTTCTACCTGTTCAGGAATAATGTTCGTACCTTTTCCGCCCTGAATCATGCCGATATTAAAGGTAGAGTGATCATTGATTCTGCCCTGCGGGATTTTCGCAACCGCTTTTGCGGCGGCCGCGATGGCATTGATCCCGTCTTCCGGATCAAATCCCGCGTGTGACGCTTTGCCTCGCACTTGAACGGTAAAGGAAATCAGCGTCGGCTCCTGCACGGAATATCCACCTGTTTTATCGCTCAGATCCAGGGCAAATGCCTCTTTTGCCTGAAAAACCGACAGATCCATCGCCGACGCGCCGACCGTGTAGGCTTCTTCCGCGGCGGCAAAGAGAAATTCCAGTTCCGGGTGCCCGGCGTTTTCTTCCTGCAGCTCCTGAATGACTTCTAAAAGGACCGCCAGCGCCGCCTGGTCATCCGCGCCCAGCACGGTGGTGCCGTCGCTGGTGATTCTGCCGTCGTCATGCAGGATGGCCCTGCGGGAACGTGCCGGTTCCACGGTGTCCATGTGCGCCAGGAAAAGAAGCGGCGCGGCGGCTTCTCCCTTGCGCGTGCCTTTTGCCGGAAGATAACCGTAGATATTCCCCGAATTTCCGCCAATCCGCTCTGCGCTGTCATCCTCCTGAACGACCACGGCCAGCCTCTTCAGTTCCCGCTGCAGATAGTCCGCCATTTCCCGCTCCTGAAATGATGGCGAATCAATTTCTGTCAGTTCAATAAAACGTTTTACCAGACGCTGCTGGTTAATTTCTGTCATAATATTCCTGTTCCCTTTCTGTTTCTCAGATTCATATACGGGCACAGTCTGCTGCGCTGCTTCCGTATGGATTCTATTTTACCATTATTTCACTCCTCCG
>JBJFHK010000167.1:0-1947 GCA_051893535.1 Eubacterium sp.
TCCTAAAAGTCGTCAAATAAGTACTCAAAACCTCACTCAGCATCCATTCCGAGTTTTGTAAGGAAAAGGCGGTCCCTTGCGGTATTCTCCGTTGTCCACCGTCTGGAAAGAAGCTTGGACGATACCTTAACACTTTCCACTGTATCGAACCACTGAAGGGTCAGGTAGACCGGGGTATTTTTCATCCAGGTCAGAAGTTTTTCCTCCAGCTTCAGGTTCTCTTTCCTGTCGTGGATCGGATCTCCGTTTTCCTTTCCAAGAGTCTCCCGGATCCTGCGGAGCTTTTCCGCATAGTATTCGTAGTAGCAGAGGGCCACGAATTGGACGAACATCCGGCCACGGAGACGATCCGCGTTCCAGACCCGGGTGCGGGTCCCGTCCGTCTTCTGCTTGCCGGCTTCAAAGAATGATTCGATCGTCTCTCTTCTGCGGTATTTCCGGAGACATTCGAAAGGATCCTTCTCGCAACTGGAAACCAGGGCAAAGTAGCCATGGGTATCCTGCTCTTCCTGAATGGCCTTCTCCCGGAAAGAGACAATTGTTCTGTCTCCGTATTTTCTGAGAAGAAAGAACCTGGCGATCTTCTTCTGGGTGTTTTCCGGAAGGTCTTCAGGGGCTTTTCCTTCTTCGAGATAATTCCGGATCTCAATCAGGTCCCTGTTGAAGGCGGAATCCTGTTCCGCTTTCCGGATTGGATTATAGTACAAGTGAAGATAGATTCTCCGGGTAAACGCTTCCTCACTCCCCTTCGGCAGATCTTTTGTCCGGCTGGCGTACTTCCGCTTTCTGGTGAACTCATGCATGAGCATCACCGTAATGCCGTGAGTATCCGGATCGAAAGGACAGATTGAAGAAGCCCTGCTGAATTCTTTCCCGTGGTCCAGAAATTCCTTCTTCACCCAGGAGATGCTGGTCTTGATGAGCGTAATGAAGTCAAAGTGGGCGTGCAGCATCTCGGAAAGATTCTTCTCCGAATAGTAGCCGTTGTCCGACACGATCTCTGCATCCCCGATCCCGAGAACCGCGAGCTGCTTCAGGGCATTTTCGATCGTGATCACATCCGGAAGGTTCCCGGGCTCCTTGGTAAAGGCGACCGGCTGTCTGGTCTCCACGGAATAGAGGGTCAGGAGTTTTATGGTATTCATCCCATCATGGGCCTTGTTGAACCCCCGCCTCGCTTCCGAGAGCCCGGAAGAATACGTAGAAATGGTGGTGGAATCATAAGCGAGGACAGCACCTTTTCCAAGTCCGGCCGTGCGGGAAGCAAAGAAGTTCTGCTGGAGCTGCTCATCCCTCCCGACCTGTTCAAAGAGGTCATGATAAATATCCTCCGACAGGCCGTCCTCATAAGGGAGCGGATGGTTGTACTGCCAGGTGGTAATGCCTGGAAATGACTGCCCATTCGTCGCCAGAAGGTACCGGGCAAGGGAGAGAATCTTCTGAGCCGTGCCACGGTCTGTATTTCCATAGACAGCAGCATCGATTCCGGATTCGGCACCGATAAAATCGATGATATCCATCATGCCTGTCCGGATTCTCTGCGCAGACAGAATCAGAGCAGGCGCGGAAGAGAGCCCTAAATTTGAAACTTTTTCTCCCTTCTTCCGTTTTGGCCGGGTCGGAACAGGTGAATCTTTCCCCTTTGGGATTTTTGCCACGATCCTGCTGTGAAGGACCTTGTTGTATTTCAGGACCGGATCGTACAGGGTCTGACGCTCGATAATGTAGATATCTCCGTTCTTCCGCTTCTGACGCACAGTGCGAATTTTGATCTCTCCGGACGCTTTGGCTGGCATAGGCGCCTCCTTTAATTGAGTATATATTTATTATAGAGTGCACTCAAATATAAAGCAAGCGAAAATGCCGGAATTACGCCATTTTCTCCAGTTCCGATTAACGGTTTTCAAGGTGCAGGACGTTTTGAGTATCTATTAGACGACTTTTGGG
>JBJFHK010000168.1:0-10240 GCA_051893535.1 Eubacterium sp.
CTGAATCTTAAATCCATTCTCGAGCAGCAGGATATCCTCCGAACAAAATCTCTCTACATTTCCTTTTTAACATTCCTTCTTTAACACAGGTTAAAATGGGAGTAAATGCTAATTTTATTCCGGAACAATGCTTCATAAAAACACTTGCAACGTCCGGAGAGTCGCTAATTGGCCAGAACTTATCATATTGAACTTGATCAATCGATTCTGTTGGGAACAACTTAGCTTTTCAGCGCTGGATGTGTTCTCCATATATTGTTTCCTCCCTCCTTATTTCAGATAATCCGTTATGAACTTTCTAACATCAGAACTCATGTCCGCACTGAATTCCTGATCGCGAATTGTCTTATACAGGTTTTCTGCGTAGGAAGCCAATCCACCAAACGGAACGTCGACGGTTCTGAATATTTTCTCGAAGTTATAAGATGCCACTTCTGGATCCCCGCGATCCGGGATCTCCTCCATGAAAAAGAAATCATAATAAGTGTTCCCGCTCTTTTCCATATGGTATGGCACAATAACAAGTGACATGTCCTCCCGAATGTCCTCGCAGGCCACAACGTCATCAGTTAGTAGTAGCTTTACCTCAGCTTTCTGGTTATGCGGGTGATAAATCGCGTCTGTATCCACTCCTTCATCAGTTATGAGCCCTGACTCCTCAAGTACTCTGTCTGACTCAACCATGCCCCCGCCGAGGCATTTCCATGTGATTTCGTGTTTCTCCGTCTGTTGCCGTAGCTTTTGGATAAATCTGCAAAGCAGCTCATTTTCATCACTCGGCATCTCAAGATCCCGGTCAACAAGATCCCGGAGATCCGTCTGGAAAAAGCGAGCTATCTTCCAAACAACATCAATGCTCATTTTCTTGGCAGTGCCTTCCTTAGCGGTTCTGGAAATATATCCCGCACTGATCCCGAGCATCTTCTCCAGATCTCCAATGCGAATGCTGTACTTCTTCGCAAGATAGTTGATGTTTTTGATCAGCAGGCTGTTATCGAAATCCGGGATGGAACTATAGTATTCCTGAATGGCATCCTCTTGTTCCTGAAGGAGCTCTGACCAGCCGCTTGAGTCTTCATCATGCATCAGGCAACTGAGCTCATACTCAATGACGTCTTTCGTTTCAAACGCCTTCATCAGCTCTTCTATGCTAGTTGGCTCGACAATCTCATATTGTTCCCCGCGAGATTCGAATTTACCTTCCATGTACTCATCGTATTGTCTAGACATGATTTCCCTCCTTTGTTTGTACCATTATCGTATTATTTGAACCGTTGAACGTCAATAGGTCAATTTCGCCTTTTCAGTAGTTCATCATTTGTTAGCTATCTAGCTAACTTAATCTGTAAAAGAATACGGATTTCACAATGGAAATCCGCCAAAGTCTCAGATTACGCTATCCCAATCAAGCTGTAAGAACTCTTCGCTGTCCTCTTCAATATTTTCATTTTTAGGGATGAAGCCGAAATCCTTAAGTCTTATGGTCGCAGATTCAAACGACACGTTGAACAACTCAGAAATCTTCGATGCCATCATCCACCATCTCAAGCCGGAATGCTTTTCGTCAGGGAGCTCGCCTTCCATGTCGTGGACTGCTTTTATTACCATCGACTTCGGCATAAGAATAGATGATGAAAGTGCGTTTGCCTGCCACTCCATCCAGTCACGATCATCCCAGTTCTTGGGTGATTTGTTGCTAAGCTGCTTTGAATCAATCCGGCATTGAATCATTGGCTCTTGCGGCCTGTCACCCAGTCCAAAATCAAATAAAGTTAACTGATTGGGGTCATAGGCAAAATACGGCTTATGCAGAAAGCCGTGGGCTCCTTCGTGTCCCATAGTAAATCGATATCGATGCTCTTGGTTATTGGCGAGCAAGGAATTATCGATTATCACGGTATCAGCCCTTTCGCTGATGTACTCTGCCCGTGCTGTTTCCGGATTGTAAATAATCACCTTATCGGTATCGTTAAATACGGTCATCCCCAGATACAGGCCACAGTGAGACAAATATTGGAAATCCTGCGACAGGCCGAAATAGTCCTGTACAAGCAGGTCGATATCAATCTCTTGCGGTTTCTGCAGCAGGGATGGATCAAAATCGCCTACAATGGCTTCACCGATTTCGTCAATCTCTTTCCTGCTGAGTATAGGTGCTCCAGATTTTTTTCTTCGGATATTCGGATAGATCATATACTCACTATCACCCCTCACGCTTCTTTAAGTCCTCAACGAACTTATTCCATTCCTTCTCACCAGCACCAAGATCCCTGGCTGTCCGCAATGCAGCGCTAACATAGTCATGATCCATGATATAGTCCGGCAGATCTGGAGCGACAGTATCCCTCTTCTTCCCCGCAAGGTCAAACATCAAGTCGCGTTCGTCATCGGAAAGCTGCAAAATATCAGTAAGTTTCACCAGCTTTTCATAGTCGAAAGGGTTTCTCCTGTCTTTCTCTACATCCGTAAGAAATGGAGCTGATACGCCAAGCATCTCCGCCATCTTCCTAACTGTTATCTTTCGTTCTACCCGCTTTTTCGCTATAAAATCTCCAAAATTTGCATATGTCATCCTACTCACCTTCCTGTTCTGCATTTGCAGGTGATAGCATAAATGCTTGTTAGCTATCTTGTTATCAGCAGGATATATGAAAAAGAGGTGGTTGTCAATAGCTATGTTTCCACCTCTTTCCTAAATTTTCGAATTCTCCCCGCTGATTACTGAAGCAGCCTTTTCCTCAAACACACGGTTTACTTCAGATCTGTTATTTTCATATTTCAATCGCATTTGAAACAGCGTTATCAGTCATCCATATATTCATTCATTGCATCCGTATCGATTTCTTTCACTTCAAATGTTTTCTTCACGGACACACAGAAATTATATTCGATCATCAGCTTCGCCAGTTTCTCACCGTCGATCAAGATAATATGATGCTGAGCTGCATAATCCTTTGCCTTCTGAGAAAATCTGGCTGTCGTAACAAACAGACCATCTCCGTGCTTCCCGGCAATCGCACCGACAAAACTCTGGATCTCCGGCTGACCTACAACCCGATCCAGTGCCCACTCCTTTGCCTGCATATAGATCAGACTGAAGCCAAGCTTATCCTCCATGATGACGTCGTCACCACTTGCAACAGTCGCATGACTTCCATATTCGATGGCTCCATACCCCATCTTTGAGAGAAGATCAACGACCAACTTCTCAAATGTATAGGGCTTTATCTTCATGACTTCACTGAGAAGATCGTCGGCGAGACTTTCCCTGATCTTCTTGAAGGCATCCTCCAATTGGTCATCCGGCGTCATGTCACTTTCATCCACGTTTGACGTCAGCATGTTGTACATCAGGTTAATTGTTACAGAATGCTGCACTTCCAAGTTCTGGCCAGAATCAATCACGCATCTGCAGGCAAATCATCTGGCGGAATCGTCCAAGCAGGGCATTCTGCCAAAGACAAATTCCTATTCCGCATTGTGCCTTGTGACGATTTGCTCCCCTTCATTTCTGATTAAGAGGCCGGACAGGAAAAGCCGAATACTTTCGTGTCAGAATTTCTGACATCCAGTTCTTCTGTGTTTTCTTCACAAATCCATTTGTAGCAATGATCTTTTTTCTTTTTTCCTATGTAGAAAAAATACAGCACTCTTGTTATATTACTTCCCTGCTTGCAACGCAGTTCAAAAATGCCATCATCCAGATACTCTGAATATGGCTTCCGGAGTGCTGTACCTTTTCCCTCCAACACTTCCATGAGACCAACAAGTTTGGCAGCCATCCTATCATCTAAAGAATCCCAAAAATCCGCAACCGGCTTCTTACCGTCCTTCGTTTTATAAGCTCAAAGCTTCAGTACAGCTTTCAAAACGATATACAACAGCAGCAAATGTACGGGATAAAACCAGTAAAAATAGTATTTATTCTGCTTTCCTCTTTTTCCATTATAAAACAGCATTGCAATAAAAGGCACACACGAAGCCGGAGAAATCCACCACATTGAAATAGTTCCCGCAATTGATCTTAATATAGGATACGAGTAAGTAATATACAGGATCAAAATAAGCATCATTCCATGTCCGCCATAATCAAAATGGCCTAATTGATACCCGGTTCCAAAATAAACCCCTAGGAATATCCCTGTCATAGACACAGCCTTTAACATCATATTCATCCTGCTACGTTTCCATAAATAGTCCAGTATCCAGATCATTAACAACCCGGCAAGTAATTCAAACATCACATTTTGATAATCCCAAGCCACAATTTTTCCTGAAAAGGCGAGGTCAAACGGAATTTCTGAAATAACCGCAAACAGCAAGAGTCTTCCAGCATAACGCACACGATTTCTGGTATGCATGAACCCTTCTACAAGTCCCAGGCAAAAAACAGGGAATGTAAACCGCCCAATGCTTTTCAATATCATATTCATATTATCCAGGCCGATAATCGTTTTGCCTTGATTAGTCATCGCTATATTTTCGAGAATAACACCTCCTATATGATCACAAAGCATCGTCGCGCAGGCAACTTTTTTCAATATCCCTCCATCCAGGATACGCCAATTTTCAGGAATCGATACCGTTGTTTTCCGCCTTCCAACAATGAAAGCAAGTATAAGCAGACCGAATGTAATAACACCATACGCAATTATCAAAAACGGGAATGGTAAAAATACATACTTTCCAATTTGGAACACCTGATAAGAATTAACAACTTGCATTGTCATCAACAAGCGGCATGGCGATAAAAAATACCATAGACTGTCATCAACCGGAAAAATACTGTAAAACACAATCGGTAAAGTAACAATAAAGGATGCTATCCCATGTACCTTGAACATCAAAGATAACAGCATTACCAGCGATGTTGCAAACAGCGCTATAACCAGCCCTGATAATACGATTAAAGCATAGAACTTTCCAAAAGTCAGATGATAGATGCTTGTTGACATTCTCCCTGCCTGGATTGGCACATTCCATCCATGAACACCTGTGAGAGGGAAATAAGATGCTGCCTGAGTCCCCATACACAAAATGTAAACAAACACTGCATTCAATATTCCTATACATACTCCGGATCCAATCCCGTCTTGTCTTCTTTTTGAAAAAACCTCTGCAGCCAGAAAAGCGCACAGCAAAATCACAATGGAACGATATATTTCTACAACAGGCATGAGATATTCCCATTGACTGAAAGATTTGTGAATTATCGGAACTGTGATCAATGATGCATTTTTAGAAAGAAGTTCCCTCGCCTCAGAAGTTTCACCTTCCGTACGAATTCTTTGAATCACAGCTTTGTTTCTGCTTTCCTCTGTTTCGCTACTCTGTTTTATCAATGCAGTTTCTGACAGATCATACGAATGATTTGAATACTGGAAAGCAATATAACTGCATAAAATAGCCATGACAAGCATAAAAAACAGCAGGGTTTGATTGATTCTTTTTGACCAGATCTCTTTCATCTTCACCTCATATTTGTTAACTGTTCTCAGTATCTTCCGTGGCATATATCCACCACATCTGCACAATCTGTCGTTTCAGTTCGTCCGCTCCCCATTTGGCTCTGCTATTGATTCGATTGTTATGACTATTTACGGAAGCACATCCATCCCCCGTCTTTTACAGCCTGCCGGATACCAATACCGGTATTGCATGGCTTCACTATCATCTTTCGCTATGCTATAGTAAAAAATAATTATCAGCATTGGATACCAGCATCCAGTTAGTAAGAGAAACTATAAACTATTTCATCGGGTAAAGGTCAATGGCTTTAACAAACACAAAAGACAATTATTTATCAATTGGAGCAGTTGCACGTCTTAAAAAAATCAGCGTCAAAGCGCTCCGATATTACGAGCAAATCGGTATTTTTACTCCTGCATATATTAATCCCGAGACAGGCTATCGTTACTATAGTATTGAACAAATGTATATTCTGGATATCATTCTGGCATGTGTCGAATTAGGTATTCCATTAAAAAAATTTCAATCCTATATTACTGAAGATCATTCTATTGATTTAAAGCATATGGTTAATGACGGGATAAAGTATGTCAACCAGGCGACTGATCGACTTTTACAAATTGAAAACAAATTGCATAATATTTCTGATCATTTAATGGAGAGCAGCCATCTTGAGCAACACAAACAACAAGATAACAAGCAATTTCCATTACGCTATTTATTCGTAAAACCCGTAGAGTCCGAATCTCTGGCCAGAAAGCAATATCTTTTATACATGTCAGAATTATACATGCAAATGGAGGAACTTGGATATTCAAATAAATACCATCAGGGTATCCTGTATCAAAAGATTTCAGATTCTACTCAATGCTATATTTATTATGAAATCGAGCGGCCAAGGACTCTCAGCAAGGAGGAAAAAGGAGATATCCTTCTACTGCCAGCGGGCATCTATTTTCAGCAGCTTATTTCAAGAGAAGATTGGTCTCCATTTACCACCTTGTTCCCCTTTTCACCCAAGTATCAATACATTCTTGTACAAGAACGTTATGAAATGCATTTTAATAAAAGTCCATACTGGGAGCTGCAATACTATCCCTGCCATGACAGCCAGTCTGATGAATGTTCCTGACATAAAAAAGGCATCAGGATAGGCACCATCCTTTATCGTCTATTCTTCTCAGGCTTTTGAATTCACCTGATTTTTGTCTTTCTATATACAAGGAACAGCAGAGGCTGCAGGCAGATGCACAAAATTATATATAATATCAGGATTACCGTCACCGAACCTACCACCTTCCCACCAAAAGAATACAATTCATACGGATAGATGGTCTGACTAAGTTGAAAAAGCTGATCCGGCCAAAGTTTAAGGAACGGTTTTAGCGCAGAAAATCCACTAAGTATCGTCGGCAGAGCCAGCAGTGCAACTGGAGTCATCACTCCCACAAGGGCTGACCGGGTTCCTGCCGAAATTATCATTGCCAATGTCAATAGAAAAAGGCAACCAATATATCCTCCCAGAATTACTATTAAGTATGCTTTTAGATATGTTATATTATAAAAACTGAACCATCCGTCCTTGTCCGTTTGAATATAGCACTGAGCACCGTCCCATCCCATCACGCCCAGTATGATGGTCGTGTAGAGTAATATGGTGAATAAAAACACGACAGTCGTAATGATAATCCCCGCATATATTTTCGCTGAAATTCCCTTATTCCTTCCGTATCTCGTACTAAAAAAAACAGCATCTGCTTTTGTCTGAAATTCATTCGTAAAGATTCCCGAAACGAGAAACCCAAGAATAATTGTCAGCGTGATCATCATCATTGGGGCATATTGTATCAATGTTTTCCAGCCATCTGAATCCGTATAGTAGAGTGGTGTTTTTAACTCACTAAACTTTTCAAGCAGGAACGTTTTTTCTTTATTTGAATATATCCGATCCGTGTCATTACTATCCAGCCATTCTCGAAGATTAGAAATTCTTTTGTCATATAATTTCCCGACGTCACTAGATGTGAGGCTGTCTATCTGCGAATCATTATATGACTCAATCGGGCTGAAGGCGGTGTTTAACAAATCTTTAATATCATAATAACCTTGTCTAGCAGCTTCTGCTTTATTGTTGTCCCGATAATCGGGGGACTGGTTATCTGACGAATGATTGATTGACACATTGTCTGCGAGTACCTTTTCAAGGAGTTCTTCGTTTAATTCTCCTGACCATTGTTTTTTATCCCTTCGGAGTTTTCTTGCAGCTTCAACGCCACTTATCACATTCCCATCAGGATTCACATAAAGAATGTTCCCTAGCGCCTGAAAACATATTACAAGAGTTGCTGCCAGCAAAACCAACAACACAATTTTATTTCCAATCCTGGAGAATACTTTTTTTACTTCAAAACGCCACATCTACGTCACCTTCTCTTTCTCCAAAATAATACAGGAAAGCATCTTCAAGTGAAGGAGTTACAGGTTTCGCTTGTTCAAACGGCTGGTTCGTTGAAATAATTCGTATATAAATACCATCCCCTTCTGATTTCATGTTGGAAATTTTATAATGTTTCATCATTCCTGGTACACTTTCTTTTCCTATATATCCCTCCCATACCTTCTCTGACATACCATGAATAATTTCTTCTGAAGTACCGGATTCAATAATTGACCCACTCTTCATCATCAGAATTTTGTTTGCAGTATATTCTATATCCGATACGATATGAGTAGATAAAATGACCAGTCGATTTTCTGCAATTTCACTGACCAGATTTCGAAAACGAATCCGCTCATTCGGATCCAATCCCACAGTTGGTTCATCCAATACCAGGATATGAGGCTGGTTTAACAGTGCCTGTGCAATACCAACTCTTCGCTTCATTCCACCAGACAATGTCTTTATTTTTTGCTTTCTTGCCTTTGTCAATCCGACCTCAGCAGTAACTGCTTCTACTCGTTTTTTTGATACTTTCGGGTTGATTCCTTTTAGTTCTGCGATATAGAAGAGATATTCCGAGACTTTGAAATCAGGGTAAAACCCAATTTCCTGTGGTAAATAACCAAGAATGTTCCTATATTTTTCACCAAGGTCAGATATACTTTTTCCATTACAGTTAATTGTACCTGTAGTAGGCTGCAACAGCGTACATATCATTTTAATCAAAGTTGTTTTCCCTGCCCCATTGATACCTAATAAGCCATAAACTCCATTTGTAAGTGTCAGATTCACATGATTGACAGCCATTGTATCGCCAAAAGTTTTTGTCAATCGTTTAAATTCCAGCTCCACATTCTTCTCCTTTTAATAATAGTAAGGCACATATACAAGCCTGTATTTACTCTGGGAACTAAGATAAACTATGCCCTTAGGGATGAGTCAATAGGAATATTGTCTAACCATCAGTCAACACAAAAACGCCCGAAGCGGGCTGCTACAGGACTCTCCTGCTGCATAGTCACGATCCGGACGTTTGTATTCCGTTTCTTCGGCGACTGTCAGTCGTTTGTCGCCTGATAAGCCTCTATCATATCTGCAAAAAGCGTATCGAGATCTACATGGTTCAGCTCCGCACCGCGGGTGATGTTGTCTCTGTCACAGCCTGCCGCAAAGCGCTTGTCCTTGAACTTCTTCACGGACTTGAGATTCAGGTCCTGTGCGGACTTTGACGGATACATGCGGACAATCGCGCCAAGGAGTCCGGACAGTTCATCGCAGACCCACAGGACGCATTCCATCTGATGCTCCGGCTTTGGAAGCGCCGGGTTGTTGTCGGAATTGTGGGTCTCGATGACGTGTGCTTTCATCGGGCTGACGCCGGCTTCCTGAAGCAGCTTCGCGGTCTTGATGGTGTGCTGCAGTGCATCCTGCCACTTCTCCCAGTCCAGATCATGGAGAAGGCCACAGATCTTCCAGAACGCCTCGTTCTCCGGATCATATTTCCGGGCAAAGTACTCCATCAGCCTCGCAACCGTCTCGCTGTGGATGATGTGGAATTCATCCTCGTTATACTTCTTCAGAAGCACCAGCGCATCCTCATAGCTGATTCCGGCGTCAAGCTTCTCCCCTGTCGAGACGGACGGTGTCTGCGGGACGGAAGCAGACACATTCTTTTCATCTGCATCGTGAACCGTCGAAGTTGCCTCTACGGAAGCTTTGTCCGCTTTGTCCGCTTTATCCTCTGCTGCAGGTGCATCATTCTTCAACGCTGTGCTTTCTTCTTCAGCTCCCTCACACTTCTTTGCGTTGAGGGACTTCATGGTCGGGAGTTGATCTGAGGTTCTTTTTTTATTGTCGGATCCCATATATTTCCGCGATTCTCGGCTTATCAGCTCTTTATTTTGCATTGCTATTACCATCTGTTTACATGGTTTTCCACCGATGGACTTGTTGTCAATTTGATGTAATCCTCCGCATTTGTTGCAGAGATTCTTTATCTCGTTCTTCCTCCTCTTCTCTTACACCAGTCTTTGATATTCCGGGCAATGTTTTTCGCAGATCTTCTTTTCTTGCTAAATAATAGCAAGGCTGCCTCGTTGCTCTTATTGCCGCAATGTGATGAGGTATAATGACTTGTTCCTCTTCACCACTGATTATATCGATATATACGGAAGGTGCCCAGAACTTTCGTGTCAGAATTTCTGACAGCATAGTTCTTAAAATCCAAAGCATTGAAAAAGTAGGTTGAATTTATCCTACTCTCCTGATATAATGATGTAACTATAGCAACGCAATAAATTGATGCACTCATTCTTTCTTTGACGGTTGCAG
>JBJFHK010000169.1:0-1933 GCA_051893535.1 Eubacterium sp.
GCATCATACAGAGAAGCAATATTTTTCTGTGCGATGAGCAGTTCCTGCACTTCATCCTTTACTTTCCGGTACTCATGATAAAGCTGTTTTTTCTCGGAGAGTACCTCCGCATATTCAGTACTCAGCTCCTTTATCCTCGGGATCTTCTGAAGTTCCAGTGCATCAAAGGCCTGCTTCGCTGCCTTGTGCAGCGAGATTTCTTCCCGGTGTTCCTCCAGAAATTTCTTGCTGTAGCCCGCCTTGCGATAAGCTTCATATACTGATCTGGTTTTGGAATAGTTGATGATGTGTGTTCGCAGTGCAGAGATTTCCGTGAGCTGTTTTTCCGCTGTCTGCATCCGGGAAAGGAGTTCGTTTCGCTTTTCCGTCCGGGCATGAACCAAAGTCTCCAGCTGATCCATACTCTCAATCTGGTGATCCCGGAGGAAGAGAAGCGTCTTCGACATCTGCTTCAGATTGTAAACCGTGGCCCACCTGCGGTATCCTGCGCCTTTGGACTGAAGCTTTGTCTGAATATCAATGATGAGATGAAACGAACGGTCCGCCGGGGAATGCTTCCGCGTTTTTGCCGGTGGCCGTTTGCGCGCGCCTTCCGCTTTGAGGTATGCACGAAGATCCGCCTCTGTATATCCCTTCCGGAGAGAAGCGAGCCGGATGAAACGCTTCTGCTGTTTTCCCTTCACGGCGATCTGCCTGCCACGCTTTATTTCATAACCGGACTTCTCAAGATACTGCAGAAACTCTTCAAAGTTTTCCGGACATGCACCCTGAAGAATCGCATCCATATCCCTGCAGATCTCATCGCGGAGGTTTTCTCTCTTCGGGTATTCTGTTCGTTTCTGCCGGTCGTGGTAGGGTTTTGGTTTGATGACGGACAAGCCATGTTCAAGGCAGATCAGATCACTGATCCGCTGTAGCGCAATACTCGACAGCCAGAAGTTTTTGAACTTGCGGGTGGCATCCAGTGATGTGGAATTGAAAATGATGTGGTTATGAATATGTGCCCGGTCCGTGTGCGTCGCAACGATGAATGCGTAGTTACCTTTGGTGAAACGAAGTGCAAGCTCCCGCCCCAGTTTATTTGCGTCTTCCGGCGTGATCTCGCCGGGCTTGAAGGACTGGCGGATCTGATAGGCAATCACATCATGCCTGGATTCACGGCCTGTGATCTGCTGATACTGCCGTTTGGACAGAAGAAACTCCTCATCGACGGTCATCGGATCACACATATAACCGGAGACCAGTTCTCCCTTCTCGGTTTTCTCCGGATTACTCGCATAATCCGTCCGGTCACCAAGACTCTGCGCAATTGTTTTTCCCTTATTCACATGCAGCGGGATCAGTCTTGTCGCTGCCATTTGACGCCTCCTTCCTGCGGACATGAAAAAGCCGGGGAAATTTTCGCGTTCCCCGGCTTCATCTGAATCCAATATGCTTCCTTTATTATCTTGAAAATATAAATCCGGACAGCAGGCCGGACAGCGCCTCCAGTCCCATCAAAACCAGTTCGGCGGTCATGGTGATCAGAAATACGACGCAGGCGGCAGCAAAGATGATGCCGATACCTACCCAGTAACCCTGAAGCAGGGCGATCACAATGCAGACGCCAAAGATCAGATAGATGATGCCGGAAACAAAACCAGATACCCCCAGGGCGAGTTTGTAGAATATGGTAAAGACGCATACAACCAGAAGAACCGGAAGTGCCAGAAGTTTAAACGGTAATTTGATCAGCCACATAATACATACCTCCTCGTCTGATTTATTTTCAGTTTATCGGAGGTCCCCGTTTCCATCAAGGATGTCACGTAATTGTTGCAAGTCTTGCCAGAATTTCTTTTGTGGCCTCCCAGATTTCCTGCTGCCCTTGCTTCAGATCCTGAATGTCCTCCGCATAAATCGATCCTGTTTCATTTGCCCGCTTCGCATACTG
>JBJFHK010000170.1:0-1925 GCA_051893535.1 Eubacterium sp.
TCCATCCGACAAGCTACGTCAAGGAGTCGAATGTGATCCCGTATCCGGCGGCTCCCAGAGACAGCACACCGATGGTACGGCTGCGGCTTTACGACGCAAGAGTATCCGCTGGACATGGAGATTTTCTCGATTCCGATTATTACACGACGATCGAGGTACCGGCCAGAGACGCGAAAGGCGCTGATTTTGCCGTTACCATCAGCGGAGACAGTATGGAGCCGGTGTTCCATGATCATGACATGGTTTACGTCCACGAGCAGGAAACCCTGAATGATGGGGAAATTGGGATTTTCTCACTGAATGACAATGCCTATATCAAGAAGCTGCAGAATGACGAGGGCGGGACGTTCCTCATTTCCATGAATTCGAAGTACGAGCCGATCCCGGTGCATCTTGACCGCGATTCCTTCCATATCTTCGGGAAGGTCTGCAGAGCCACCCGGTAGTATTTATCTTATGTCAGTCAGAATGCTATGCAGGGAGGTGATGCCGCATGGAAGAGAAGCCGAACAACCTGCTGGAAGCCCGAAAATCTGCCGGACTTTCGCGGAGTAAGGCTGCTGAGGAGCTGAAAGTCGATCCGAAAACACTCTACCGCTATGAAAACGGAACACAGTGTCCGAATGTCTATATGGCGATCCGGCTCTCTGAATACTATCACCGGACCATAAAAGAATTGTTCCCGTCAAAAGACGGAATCTGATCAAAGAGAGGAGAACACATGGAATTATTAAAAGAAGGCCGGGATCGGAAAATACCGATCCTTCAAGAGATCGTCGTCATAAACAATATCTTCTGGGGACTTCAGAAGATCAATGATGGCTACAACATTTACACGGATTTCCCGTTACCGAATAAGCCCATGAAGGGAATCCGCTGCTGCATCTACATCGATATCGATCCAAAGTACACCATGGAATTCTACCATGATGAAAAGGGACATCATCTGGGGACAGTCACAGAAAACGGACATGAGAACTTCCCCTTCCCGGATGAAGAGCCCTTTGCCTCCTGTTTTGCAGACCGAATGGACATGTCGGCTGCTCGCCCTGTTCCGCCGGAGGAACTCGCCGAATGGAACAAAGCCCTGGGTGACGAATACAACCTGCAATCCAAATCCTGAACAGACGACACAGAAAGGAGACTCCTATGCCACTCTGGAATCCATGGCACGGCTGCACCAAATGCAGCACCGGCTGTCGAAACTGCTATGTTTACCGGAGAGACGCAGAATTCGGCAAGGACGCCTCCGTCGTCAGGAAAACAGCCTCTTTCGATCTTCCAATCAAACGTGATCGAAAGGGAAACTATAAACTGAAGTCGGAGGATGGCACGGTCATGGCCTGCTTTACCTCCGACTTTTTCCATCCGGATGCCGATGCATGGCGGCCAGAAGCCTGGCGGATGATGAAAGAGCGCTCTGATCTTCAGTTCTACTTCATCACCAAGCGCCCGGAGCGATTCTACAAGGGACTTCCCGCAGACTGGGGCGATGGATATGAGAACGTCCACATCTGCTGCACCTGTGAGAATCAGTATCAGGCCGACCGGCGTCTTCCAGTCTTCCTGGAGCTCCCGATCCGCCACAAGGAGATCATCCATGAACCGATGCTGCAGGAAATCCATATCGAGAAGTATCTGGAGCAGTACCACGACCAGATCGAATGTGTCTCCTGCGGCGGAGAATCCGGAGATGGAGCCAGACTCTGCGACTATGGCTGGATCATCATCACCAAGATGCAGTGCGTCGAATACGGCGTGCCGTTCCACTTCCATCAGACCGGAAGTCTCTTCAAGCGCGGAAACCGAATCTACCACATTGACCGAAAGGATCAGGAAGAACAGGCGAGAAAATCAGGTATCGACACTTTGCTGTCTCCCAAGTGATTCATCCGTCATGCTTGCCCATGCCTGCCGCACGCAGG
>JBJFHK010000171.1:0-10069 GCA_051893535.1 Eubacterium sp.
AAATAGCATTTCCCGGACAAAATATACTTCGCAAGAAGAAAGCACCTGAGTTTCTTCTCCAAGCCTTAAACAGGCTCAGAGACGCTCAGGTGCTTTTTTATTTTTACAGCAGAACCACTGCCTTTCCATGTCCGTGACGGGACTCCAGCCATCTGTGCGCATCCGGAACTTCCTCAAAAGAAAAAATCCTGTCCGGACGCACATTTACCTTATGCGATTCTATAAATGCCAGCATCTCATTTAATTTCTCTGAAGAAACATTTCCAGAATAGAAACTAGTCAGGTATCCATTCGCCGGAAGATCCTGAATCGGCTCCAGATCGATATTCCACACACCGCCCAGCTCTCCTGTGCTGCAGACGATTCCGCCCTCTCTGACATGTGAAAATGTGTCTCTGAGCGTTGCCGGACCGATCAGTTCCAGTACCTTATCATAGCTTTTATCCGTCTGAAGTTTTCCATCCTGATCAATTACTGCCTCATCGCACCCCGCCTGCTTTAAAAGCTCTGCTCTGTCAGCATGTCTCGTACTTCCCACAAGCTGAATCTCAGGATATGCCGCTTTCAGCAGTTTTGCTGCAGCGATACCGACACCGGAAGCAGCGGAGCGGATCAGAACACTGTCCTGCGGATCAATTTTCAAATTTTTCAGTGATCCCCATGCCGTATAATAAGTCTCAGGTACCGCAGCAAGTTCTTCATCAGAAAGACCTGTCTTCACCGGATATATCTGGTCATTCGGGAGAAGAACATACTCTTCATAACTGCCGTCAAAGGCTCTTCCCATCTCTCCCATAATAGAGATTACTCTGCTTCCCTCCGGGAGACGCTCCGGGTCAGAAGAGGCATCGAGAATACCTGTACATTCTATTCCCAGCACCCTCGGAAAATGCACGGATGGAGATAAGCCTTTACGAGTAAAAATTTCCGAATGATTGACGCCAAAGCCCTGTACCTTTACTCTGCTCCACCCTTCCTTTATTTCCGGAACAGGATAATCCTCAAGCTTCAGTTTTTCCGGTCCGCCAGCCTCATGTATTACATATGCTTTCATGTCTAATCTCCTTCCATTTTCTGGAAATCGCCCGGTCTCAACAATTAAAAGAAAAACCTGCCGAACCAGTATTTACAACTGTTTCAACAGGTTTAAGATGGAGGCGACACCCAGATTCGAACTGGGGGATAGAGGTTTTGCAGACCTTTGCCTTACCACTTGGCCATGTCGCCGTTGGCTAGGGTAGCAGGATTCGAACCTGCGCATGATGGAATCAGAATCCATTGCCTTACCACTTGGCGATACCCCAACGATGCTGTTAAATTTCAAAGGGTGGGTAGTGGGATTTGAACCCACGCATGCAGGAATCACAATCCTGTGTCTTAACCACTTGACGACACCCACCACATAGGTTAAATCATACCACACTCAAGAATGAAATGCAACATAATTTAAAATTGGCGACCAAGACCGGGTTCGAACCGGTGACCTCCAGCGTGACAGGCTGGCATTCTAACCAACTGAACTACTTGGCCATCCGCTCATTCTTACCCCGCCGACTCATCGGCGCTTGATCAGAATGATGAAAAATGGTGGGCGCTATAGGGCTCGAACCTATGACCTCCTGCTTGTAAGGCAGATGCTCTCCCAGCTGAGCTAAGCGCCCATATAAGTAGCGGCGAGTGGAGTCGAACCACCGACCTTCCGGGTATGAACCGGACGCTCTAGCCAACTAAGCTACACCGCCATATCGTTCCAATCGGTTTCCTTCGCTCTCAACGCTCTTGCCGACTGCATGAACTAATATACCAAAGGATCAGCACATTGTCAACAAGAAATTTACGAAAAACAGATTTTTATTTTTCACATTCGCTTTTCCCGCCGCTCAACTTTTGATGAATGTCTTGATATTTCAATGGGTAGAGCAAATCTTTCATACTGACAAGAAATTCATTTTTCTTTCAGAAAAATTTGCTCTGCCCCATAAATATTACCCCTCTGATACCTGATGTTTTTTATTTTGTTACAAATTATTCTGCCATCAGATCATCCATACCGTACAGTCCGGCCTGCTGCTTCAGCAGAAATCTCGCTGCGTCTAATGCGCCTTCTGCAAATAAAGCCCGGTCGTGTGCGGAGTGCTGGAGTTTGATCGTCTGACTGCCTGTATTAAAGAAAACCTCATGTTCACCGACAACATTTCCCATTCGAATAGAAGAGATGCCTATCTCGTTCTTTTCGCGCTTGCAGTGCCCGGAACGGCCGCAGTGGTACTCTGCATCCGGACGAACCTCTTTAACCGCATCAGCGAGCATCAGAGCCGTCCCGCTCGGCGCATCCAGCTTGCGGTTATGATGTGCTTCGACAATCTCCACGTCTGCATCAGGAAATACCTGTGCAGCGAGTTTTACGACCTTTGTCAGGAATGCCACACCGACAGACATATTCGCAGAGTAGAAGACTGGAATCTGTTCTGAAGCTTTTCGGATCATATCCTTTTCTTCGTCAGTCTGGCCGGTTGTCGCAACAACTGCCGGCACTTTATGCGCTGTACAGTAGTCCATCAGTTCTTTGGTACCTGCATGGTGAGAAAAATCTATTACCAGATCTGCTTCACCCGAATAGTCCTCCAGATGCTTCAGAGTTCCGTCATTTCCACTTGGACTGACTCTGGCAGCAACTTCCATATCCGGAGCCTCTTCTACCAGTCTCTCAACAATTTTTCCCATGTGACCGGCTGCACCGGTAACAATAACCTTAGTCATTAACCTCAACCCCCTGTGCTCTCATTGCATCCAGAAGGCGATGACGATTCTGCTCTTCCATCGGGTACATCGGAGCGCGGAGTACATTCTTGCATCTTCCCATAGCCGCTACAGCTGCCTTTACCGGAATCGGGTTGACCTCACAGAACAGAGCACGGATCAGATCCCGGAAGCGGATCTGCAGCTCTGCAGCACCAGCTGTGTCGCCGGCAAACCAGCGATCTGTAATCTCAACCGTTTCCTTAGGAAGAACATTGGACAGAACAGAGATGCAGCCCTTTCCACCAAGGGACAGGATCGGAACAATCTGGTCATCATTTCCGGAATAAACCGTAAGCTTGTCACCAACCATGGAAACAGTATCTAGGATCTCAGACAGACTTCCGTTAGCTTCCTTGATTCCTGCGATATTCTCATGCTCAGCAAGTTTTGCGTATGTTTCCGGCTTTACATCCACACCTGTTCTGGACGGAACATTGTAAATAATGATCGGCTTTGTCGATGCATCTGCGAATTCATTGTACATGCGTACCAGGCCATTCTGTGTTGCCTTGTTATAATACGGTGTAACAACGAGGCATGCGTCAACTCCTGCCTGGCATGCAAATCTGGTCAGCTGCAGACCATAGTTCGTATCATTGCTTCCTGTTCCTGCAATAATCGGAACGCGATGATCAGCACGCTCTACTGCAAACTCAATGCACTTTTTATGCTCAGCGTCGGAAAGTGTAGGACCTTCACCGGACGTTGCTGCAATTACCAGAGCATTGATTCCCTGTTCAATCTGCCAGTCGATCAACTTTCCGTAACTGTCAAAATCTACACTTCCATCCTCGTTGAACGGTGTAACCAATGCAGTTGCAATTCCTCTGAAAACTTCGTTAGCCATTTTAGAACCTCCTGATTCTTAACAGATATTAGTAAAGAATGCATTGAGATGAACAAAAAAGCAGCCGATACGGAATCAGCTGCTTGATAACTTTCATTCCCGAATTACTGCAGTCCGCATACACGAAGAAATTACATTCACACTATTCAGCAGCCAGAACTCCGTTCTCGTTAATATTTACCGGACTATAAAGCTGCTTCTCAGTGCAGAGTATAACATCGTATTTCTCTGCCAAAACTGACAATTCAGGTGTTCTTATCAAGGATAGCGCTCCACATATATTCATTATGCGACAGTCAGACAGATCTTATTCTGTCCGCCCGGATATATCACCCCTGCAGCAGTGATACCCTCGGCGTCTGCTCCTTTCCGGCTTTCCTGCTCTGCATAGCAGTCTCAAAAGCTGTACTGTTAGCCCGACGCATCCTCTATCTCAATTTGTGATTCAATAATAACTTTTTTGTTCTCATATGTCAACATGCAATGATTATTTTTTTATTTTTTGTTGGCAAAATACAACTTTATTTCCTGTCAGCAAGAAATAAAATTGTGACCACAGCTGCTGAAAACAGGCTTCTCAATTATCTTTCAAAACCGGCAGTCATTTCCTGATCACCTCTTACTGCCGAAAGATATATACCCATCGTGCATCGCGGTCCGATGACTTTTTTAAAGATGCACGGAGCTGCTGGTTCCACTCCTCATTCGTCTTCCATCGGGATGATTCATCCAGAGTATACATGCATTCAGCAGAAATAAAACGGTAATCCTCCTTATGTTCAGCCTGAGGTATTCTTCCGCTTGTCAGCACAAGAAAAATCAGAATACAAAAAATGAGGCAGAGCGTCTTGACCTCCCGTTCTGCCTCTTTCCCCATATATTTCCCTTCTGTGTATTCTGAATGCTTCTTTCTAATGCTGCACACTTGCCGGTGTCGCATCAGAAACCAGCTTCATAAATTTATTCAGAACAGTCGTAATTCCTTCCTGTACCTGATCTCCAAAAAACACAGCGATTCCTACCATAGCCAGAGTAACCAGTACTGCTACAATGATTACACCATATTCCTGTAAAAATGTATTCATAATAAATGATCTCCTTTTTATTAAACAAACCTACTGTTCAGCCTGTTAGCTAAACCGAGACCGAACAGCTGACAAATAAATAGTTGTACACGCAATTCCCAATCATATCGTCTATTGTCGATATTAAGTTCCAGACAAAATTACTTTATTCCTTTAACTTCTTTAAACCTGATTCATCTTCTGGATCAGCACGTATTTTTACCACCTGTTTCTCCATTCAATTAACTAACATCACATAAATTTATTCAGAAGATCGCAGTAAACCGATAGCATTCTGCGCAGTTTTCTTCAAACAGCAATACATCAAAACAGCCATTAATTACACATGTATACTTCCGAGTATTACACCTTTCCTGAAAAGCTGGAATATCGGCATATCTGCATAATAGGTAAGCTTAACCAGTGCAGTTTCATTACTGCTTTCTGGAATGACTTCCAGATGACATCCTTTTCCAAGAATGGCTGCCTGTTTCTGACACTGTGCCTCGGCCTGCGGGCTGCACCTGGCTGCCTGGAGTTTCGTCATACATTCTGCATGAACGTTTTCTGCCGCGGAAACCTGCATCTGAAAAGACAGGAAACAGACAGCCGTTGCCGTCATAATTGCAATACCGATAATCATCAGCATTGTAGGAATAACGGATTTCATGGCCTGCCTCCTCTCCATCCGGTATCCGCACTTTCAATTTGAAAATATACTCCACGGCCAGAAACAGACTGTTCCATCATCCTCGCTCCAATACTCTGCGAACCTGTCATCCGAACCATAAGCATCAAAAGCACTACTGCGATTACCGCTCCCGCAAGAAACATTCCATATTCTTCAAGAAAACGTTTCATCTACTAAACCATCCTCTCCAACACAGTAACTGCAAATCCGGCAAACCCACTTGTAATCAGCCACTGCCAGACCGCAATTATTCCCATACCAGCTGCAGCTTCTACGATCCACGAGCCGTATTCTTCCATCAGACCAGCCATTTTACCTCCTGATTTTTACTAATATAACTGAATGACATGCAGACAAAATTGTGCAAAGCCGTATACGACCGGCATTGTGAACGCTGCAGCGATTACCAGCTCGCCGCAGTCTGCCATAAACTCGCTCATTAGAACACCCCCTTGGAAAGCCCCATAAATCCGGCCAGAATCAAGAGCAGATTGACAATCAGATAGAATGACATCATCAGCATCGGCAGGATACTGATAAGTGTTATCCCCGACAGATAATCTGCATTTCTCAGCCGTTCTGCCTGTTCAAGCTGTTTCTGATTTCTCCTGACCAGTTCCATAATCTGCCTCTGTGCATCTTCTGCTGACAAATTCTGTATCGTAAATAACGTTTTAAACGATGCAGTTAATTCTTCAGCATGATACTGATGAAAAATATTCAGATATGGTTCCAATGATGCCGGATTTTTTTCAATCGCATTCAGAAACTGCTCTAAAAAACGCTGCATCAGCGGTGTAGCTGTATGCAGCGTCATTTCAACGGCTCGTACCGGAACCATATCATAGAGATGAATAGAAACTTCCCTCATCCAGACAGGAAAATCTTTCATTAATGCCCGTTCAACCATTCCTCTTCTTTTTTTCAGCAGCAGCTTAGGCCAGTAAAGAATCAGTAAGGCCAGAATCAGGCCGGCGGCAATTCCCGCTTTCACCTGAAAAGCTGCAGATACAACGGCGATGCCCAGGCCGCAGAACGACATTGGAACTGCCTTTTTTCTCTCTTTTTTCCATTTGAAATTCTCAACATAATCCAGATTCTTTAGTGCCGCTTCCTGACTGATTCTGCTTCGATCGTCAACAAGCCAGTTTCCTGTTATCTTTGAAGCGATCAGGATATACAATCCGATAAACAGCAGCAGATAAATCAGTGAAGAGTTTTGATAAACACCGGATTTAATCAGGTTTAGTTCATATTTTTCCGGCAGTGACTGCTGCGCTTTCAGAAGCAGCCTGGAGAAAAATGCGGCAATCCCGACAGACATAACCATAATCAGAGATAATTTCATCTTGATGTTTTTCAGTTCCTTCTGATACTGATAGACACGTCCTGCCCAAGACTGTATGTCAAAATACAATGAATCTGCACCCTGCTGGTAATGCCGGCTGTTTCCGCCCTCAACCTGCATCATAAAACGGTGCAGCGTCCTGATCCGTGCACATGGGTAGGCCTCTTCAATAATCGCCAATCCCTTTTCATATACATCATCACCGGAAAAATCATGTTCAATGATAAATATGGCATCCTGTAGACGCTTTTTTAATGCACCTTCTGCAGTAATCATCGTCCCCTTCATCGCTGAGAGTATTTTTGGCGACTGTTTAAAAAACAAAATCATCTGTTCCATATACTGCACAGCTTCACGGAAATCTCTTCCTGATGCCAGAAAACGAAACTGCGACTTTACAATCATTGGAAATGCAGTCATCGCAGTGCAGATCAGGACAACCAGCCTTCCAGTGCTGAGCATATACAGTTTTCCGACTGCTGCAATGGCCGCCAGGACCAGCCCACTCTGCAGTGCATATGTTTTCAGCGAGTACTGAAATCCCCATCCGGATATTTCCCAGGAGAGAAAATTTCTTTTTTCCTCTCCCCGTTTTCTTCTGACGATAAAACTGCCTGTACGCTTATGCACCTGTGAACGCATTCCGTTCCGCCTCCTTTCTCAGCACACGTTCAGGGAGATACTGTATGGCTTCCTCCCTCTTCAATTTACAAATAAAATTTTCCGGCAGAGGCTGATCGATCCAGAGGCCGTCCTGGTACAGCATCTGCAGCCGGTTCACTCCTCTGTTCCGGTCAAGGATACAGATCTGAGATAATTTTCTCTGAATCCCGTCTTCCTGATTCCTCACATCAACTCGTATTCCGATATCAAAAAAACTGTATATGTCATTCTGACGTTCTGTTCCCTGATTTCCAATCATATTCATAATCCGGTCCGGAAGCTTTCTGACATCATCAGAATGAATCGTTGTCATCACGCTGCACCCTGTTGAAGCTGCTTCAAGCAGATAGTTTACTTCTCTTCCCCTCGCCTCAGACAGAAGCATCCACCGGCACATCTGTCTCAGTGCTGCTTTGATAGCCTGCTCATAAGAGAAATTTTCTGCCGCTTTCATTTCCACACAATCCAGCTGCGGATTAATTACGGAAAGCCTCAGTTCAAAATTGTCCTCTATGGAAATCGTTCTTGAATATGGTTCAATATGCTTTGTCAGATACTTCACCAGTTCCGTCTTTCCACTGCCCACATCACCCGTGACGATTATGCTGCATCTTCCCCTGACTGCTGCTTTCAGAAACTGCAGAACATCTGCATCCGCATACTCATCCTGTATCATTTTCTGCTCAGAAAGTCTTCTCACGGCCGGCGTCTTTCTGATTGCAAGTGTGTAATCCGTATTCGTAACAGACCGGTCGATCAGCGAAATTCTCAGATTATCTGTCTCTGCTTCCAGTACAGGCTGACTGCGGTTAAAGTTTACATTTGCAAGATTCGCAATCCGCGCCGCAAAGCTTTCCAAAAACGAAGATTCCAGTTTTAATGACACGGGATATCTCCCTTTTTCCAGATCATCTACCCAAAGCTGTTTCCCATTCCAGGTGATATCTGTGATATTTTCATTTTCAATAAACGGAAGAAGTTCTCCGAAATATTCTTTCTGGATATACAGATTCATCTTCTTGCTCCTTTAATTTTTGTCTTTATCGGCAGCTTCTTTATCTTCTGAAGTATCCTGTATGTTTTCTTTCTCCTCACTAATCACCGTCCGCCGTTCGGATATTGATTTCATCTGACCGCTGAAGGTTCTCCAGTTCGCCGTCAGTTCTGCATCCAGAAGATGCTTTTCCGGATCTGCCGTATAAACCCTCAGCTTGTAGAGGCGGTTCCGGTTTTTCGGCAGGCATTTCCGCAGTGCATATTGAAAGGCCTGACTGTACGTATCCTCACTCCTGCAGGAGGAGGAATTTTCCAACGCCTCTTCCTGTGCAGTCATGCAGGCATAATTCATTGCCCTGGATACCTCTCTTCTGGTCTGATCATACTGATGAATGTCGGCCATCCCGATAAACAGAATAACGGTCATCAATATGACGCAGAAGCCGCCCGCTGCACTTTTCATGTTTTCCTCCTCCCGGCATTCACCATTTTCTGCATAAAAAAAGCGCAGCTTCAGATACACTGGCTGTCTCTGAAGTTACGCCATTAAAACGTTCTATTTTCTTATATATTTTATACGTTGAACAGGAAGGTAATAATATCTCCGTCTTTTACAACGTAGTCCTTTCCTTCGGAACGCAGCAGACCTTTTTCTTTTGCCTTGGTCATGCTGCCATCGCATTCGTTCATGAATGTATCATAGCTGATGGTCTCAGCTCTGATAAATCCTCTCTCAAAATCAGTATGAATTTTTCCTGCTGCCTGCGGCGCTTTTGTTCCGTCAGTGATTGTCCATGCACGGACTTCGTCTTCTCCCGCAGTCAGGAAGGAAATCAGATTCAGCAGACTGTATGAAGCCTTGACCAGTTTATCCAGTCCTGACTCCTCAATTCCAAGCTCCTGCAGATATTCTGCCTTTTCATCGTCTTCCAGCTCAGAAATCTCTTCTTCGATCTCCGCACAGATTGTTACTGATCTTGCGCCTTCCTGCTCAGCAAATTCCTCAACCTGCTTTGAATAGTCATTTCCTGTTGCGGCATCATCTTCTCCGACATTCGCTACGTAAATAATCGGCTTGAAAGAAAGCAGATCCAGGCTCTGGACGAATGCATGCTCGTCCTCGTCAAGATCATCGGAAATCGTACGCGCGGATTTTCCGTCTTCCAGAACAGCGTATACTTTTTTCATGATCTCAACTTCCTTTGCAAGCTCCTTATCGTTTCTGGCTGCTTTGGAAGCCTTGGCAATACGGCGGTCCAGTACTTCCATATCAGAAAGGATCAGCTCCGTGTTGATGGTGTCAATATCATCAAGCGGATCAATCTTACCACTGACATGAACGATATTCTCGTCTTCAAAGCAGCGTACAACATGCACGATTGCCGCAGTTTCACGAATATGTCCGAGGAACTTGTTTCCAAGACCCTCTCCCTTGGACGCACCCTTTACCAGTCCGGCAATATCGCAGAATTCAATCGTTGTGTAAATGGTCCGCTTTGAGTTATACAGCTCATGCAGCTTTGTCACACGCTTATCCGGGACGGTAACAACACCGACATTCGGTTCAATTGTACAGAACGGATAATTCGCCGCTTCTGCTCCTGCCTTTGTGATCGCATTGAACAGCGTGCTCTTTCCAACATTCGGAAGTCCTACAA
>JBJFHK010000172.1:0-2126 GCA_051893535.1 Eubacterium sp.
TCATTTCGGAAGTGCATCATCATATCTGCCGTCAGGGACAGATTGACATCTCTGTCCAGTTCATTTTTGTCTACCCAGACAGCCTGCGCGAGCTCACTTTCATCCATCTGGATCGGCTCGCTGTCGTCCGCTTCTGCGTAAAAACCGATTAAGAGATTAGAATCGAATCCCCAGGGCTGACTCTTGTAGTAGCGGATATGATCGACGTGAATTCCGGCTTCTTCCATGACTTCCCGTCTTACCGTTCCCTCCGCGGTTTCACCGATCTCGCAGAACCCCGCAATCAGAGCATCTCCTCTGTAAGGACGATTTGCATATCGGGTAACCAGCATCTTGTCATGACTGCGGTTCATCACGCCGACGATAACCGCCGGAGCAATTTTCGGATAAACCGTATTTCCGCATTCCGGGCAGACCAGAGCACGTTCACTGGCTTTGTGAAGCAGCGGTTTTCCGCAGCGACCGCAGAAACAATTATCTCTGTACCAGCCATGAAGATGCCAGGCGGTCATTCCCGCGAAGCAGAGATCCTTCGGATTTACGCTTCTGAGAAGACGGAAAGACTTCCATCCAAAATCTTCGGCAGAAAAATCGATGCCGTCTTCCGCCTTCATCAGGAAAAACTTCTGCTGATCAATTCTGAACAGATAGGTCAGACGGGACGCCAGACAGCCCGAGACTGCTGTATTTTCATCAGACTCCCCGCTTTTTTCCGCTTCATGTCTGCAGCCGTCCGCAATCAGCTGAACGGTCGGGAACTCCAGTGATCCGTTTTCCTTCTTCCTGCAGTACATTTCCTGTCCGCGGAAGATAAATACGATGCTGCCCGGTTCAGGAGCCGCCTCAGCTCCACCCAGAAACTCATTATGCATCACTTCCGGCTCGATATCTTGAATCATATTTCACCTCATATTCTTTAAAATAATGCTTATCCCATACATAGACAATCCCGCATATCAGCGTGTCTTTACGGTATTCTTTTTTATCCGGATGTCTCTGCTTCCTCCGGTTACCCTGACTGCCTGGGATTTTTTCTTTCTGAACATTTTATTCGCGACAACGGAAATCCTGCGTCCGTCTGTAATCAGCACAGGAGATACTCCCCGCACATGGGTATAAATAGTGTTATTTTTCACCTTGATATTTCCGACGTAGTAATTGCCTTTTGGCACGGACTCACCGGAATCACTCCTGGCTGCTTTCTTAAGATTGCGGCCGAGCAGATAAATTCCGTTTCCCCTGGATGAATCTATAGTGTTATCCGCAATCACACCCTTTACCTGCTCCGCAGAGGCCCTGTAGGCTCTGGATCCTCTTCGTGGAAGAAAGTATCCGTTTGGAGTGTAGACCATATTGAACACATTAATGCCATTACCCCTGGACTGAATATGATTCCCGATGATCTTAAGTCCCTGCACATTGCGCATATAGAAACCTGCATCTTCACAGTTTGTCACCGTATTGTTTTTAAACACGACATTCTGGAATGGCTTTCCGATGACCGCCGTATGCGAGCCTACTGTCCGCACTACATGGTCAAAACTGCTATTTTTGACAGTGATATTTTTTGATACGTAATCAAGCTCAGAATCCAGTGCTTCATAACCGTTAAAATGCTGTCTGGAAAGAATGTCAATCTGTACGCATTCGTATCCTGCATTCCGCGGGCTCGTCCGGCCCGAATTATGAAAGCGGCAGTTTGTGATCTGCAGCCCGTCTACCCCTGCCGTTTCCACAAGGTGGCTGTTTTCCGCATTGCAGAGTTCCGCATTCTCCAGAGTCACATTTTCCGCATGCGCTATCTTGATGCCGGTGGAATCATGCAGTCTGCAGCGATTCCATCTGCCTCCGTTGATGGTGATGTTCTGGTAATAGAAGCCATGCGCCTGTTTATCACAGCCCGGTCTTCCGACCTTCAGAAGATTGTCCCGTTTCGTCTCCTTAAATTCCACACCCGGTTCACAGGTCAGCTCCGTATTCGAATAAATATGCAGCGCCTTTTTCAGATTGTAAGTTCCGGCCTCCACAACAACTTCATACGGCTGAGATGCGGAAGCCTTGTCTCTGGCCTTGTTCAGCGCTTTCTGAATCCCGTGCTGGCCCTGACTGTAAGAGACATGGATGAC
>JBJFHK010000172.1:2226-9894 GCA_051893535.1 Eubacterium sp.
TGTTCAGCGCTTTCTGAATCCCGTGCTGGCCCTGACTGTAAGAGACATGGATGACTTTTTCCTGCTGGCTCGATGTATCATCCGCATAAACCTTCCCTGACAATACAGCAGCGAAGATCATCGTGATGATAACTGCCGCCAGAATCACTACTATTTTTACTGCAGAACCGCAGCTTCTTTCACAATAACGAATACCCTCTCTGTTTTCCATCGCAAAAATAACTTTCCCGCCGTAGCAGAATCTCCGCTTCAGCCTGCTTTAACCAATAACGTATGTCTAACGGCTCACCACTGGTACCGTATCCAGCCATTCTGGGCATCTGAAAGCGCGGCGGCCGTCTCTTTCCAGATACTGCGTTCCATCATCCAGCCTTTTAATCTCTGCTGTCTTCTGCATCGTCAGCTGCTTCCAGACCTTTTCACCCAGAATCTCATCTTCCTGATGATCCAGATCGATTCCGATGTCCGCAACAGTCAGATTATCCATGTATTTCCCGGCATTTTCCATAATCAGTCCTGTCTTCACATACCCGATCGTCACCGTCTGATCGGAATGGACGATCAGACTGCCCTGACCGCTGTCTCCGTTCATGCCGCTGTTGATGTCACAGCTGATGACGAAGCTTTCCGACCGATTGATTTCTTCAATCATCTGCTTGTACTTACCGCGGACTTCCCCCTGGAATCCAGTTCCGAGAAGACAGTCCACAACTGCTGCAGCGCTCTCCAGCTGGCTGCTTCCCGGCTCATACGGAAGAACCTCAGCACCCAGGAGTTCTGCCCGTTTTTTATAGTACATACTGTCCTTAGACCAGTGATCACTGACCGTCAGGACCTGGCACTCCATGCCTTCATTTCTCAGGATTTCCGCAAGCGCGAACCCGTCGCCGCCGTTATTTCCGGAACCCACACAGATCACCAGCGGATCCGTGCTGAAATCACAGGCCATCCAGATTCCTGCCGCGGCTCTTCTCATCAGTTCCAGGCTCGGAACCTTATCACGGATCGTGTTCTGGTCACTTGTTCTCATATTTTCTACGGAAATACAGTTCATACTCATAATAGATCGTCCTCCCTCCTGCTTTTTCCGCACGACAAAAAGCAAAGCTGCCAAGAGGCGGATCTGACTTTTATGCCTGCACGTAATTCCAACGCTGCAACATGTTACAGCCTGCTGATAATTTTTCCGATATTCTTTACCGCGATGGAAATCGTTCCGTCCGGCTGGTTGATGAACTCGATAAAATCATCATTTCCCGCATATTCCGCCGGAAAGGTAATTTCAATTCCCGTATCCGTCTTGATTTTCTGGCTGCGACCCTTCTTTACGGCGACTTCCTGGTCAACAACTGCTTCAGAAGGAAGCTGGGCATCCTGGATTTTTTCATCATAAGACGCCAGCATATGAGGAGATCCGGCAAAAACTTCCCGTCCCACATCATCCGGCGACAGCCGGTCCGTAGACTCCGCATTCTCCGAAATATACGTTTTTGCCCTTGCGAGCGCCAGCGGTGCGTTTTGTCCGAACTCCTCCGCTACGTCGCGGGTGATCTTCTCGACGGCAACCAGAAGGTTGTGGTTGGCCAGTTCTTTCTCGCACTGCAGAATCTCATCCTGCAGAAGATTGACCTTCTGCCCGTTGATTTCCACGGCCTTGTCCCTGTAGCGGATACGCATTGTGGACTTATTTATCAGTGCCGCGGCGGCGGCCTTCTGCTTGTCTCCCGGAAGAATCGCATGGTTGCGGATAATGGTTGTTGTCGTTCCCTCTTCATTATGCTCCACCAGATGCGTGTACGCGGTCCGGTGATCCAGTAGAAGCAGGGCCAGCTGAGGACCGTCATCATCGGTGAATTCAGCCGCCAGAAGGTCAAAGGAAGTATCCGCATCGGACGCTTCCAGCGCAGCTTTCAGATTCTCCGCGATTTCCTGCGTAAAATCCACGAAATTCTTCCTTCCGTCCAGATAATCCTGCATGAGCTTTCTGAAACTGCTGTCCTCTGAAAATGCCGCCAGATTCGCGCGTGACTCTGACTGACTCCGCTCAATATGCGTCTCCACGTAAGTGCGGACCACCTCACTGCTCGTGTCCAGCTCATGCTGTGACGGCAGATAGACGCCGGAAACAAAGTCGATGATATGCAGAATCGCGCGCTGAATGTTCATATATTCCCCCTGCTGAAAGTTTCAGTATTATGCTTCTTGAATTTTTATTATAGCATAGAACTTCGTCCATGTAAAGAACATATGTTCTGTATAATGGTGTAAAAAATTCAGGGAGCCTGACCCGGCTCCCCATGAGTATTTCGGGTTTTTTACTCTGTTCGTTTTCCTGAACCTGTCAAAATCGCTGATAATATTCCCGCTGCAATAAATGGAAGTCCGGAATCAATCACTCTGAACGGAGTGATGTAAACCGTCGTTCCTGCAAAGAGTCCACCGAGCCAGCTGAAGACAATCAGAAGGTATGCGGCTAGTGCAGCATAGAGAATAATGCGGATTGCCTTTGCTGCGCCCGATTTTATCTGATAATTCCGCCTTTTCAGCAGCGCCATTGCGATTACTGTACTCAGACAGAAGACAAAAAGCGGCTTTGCAAGGAATCCATAAAGCAGCACCAGCAGTTTATCCGGCTGGAAATTCGCGATACTCTGATTCAGAGGCTCATGCAGACTGAACAGCATGGCCAGAGACAGAATACAGAGTGCACCCGTGATCGGAAGGTAATGGTTGGATTTTCTGGTCATCAAGACCACCTCCCTTCGTTTCTATTATTATACACCAGATGTCGCGGCCAGAAAATATATTTTATTAGTTATTCATTGTTTTTTTGATGTCTATTCATTGTTTGCAGACTGAGATTATCCATTGAAAAACTGCCAATCTTTTCCCTGATGACCACAGCATTCCGCCTGTCTTTGCTCAGATAAATCTTCTTACACGCCTGATACAGCTTTTCTTCCTGCGCATATTCTGAGCGGGCCTTATATTTCTGAAGCGCCGTGTTCTGGATCTTTTTCCACTGCTGATTCCAGTTTCTGCCCTTCTTTTTCTTCTGGAACTGCTTCTGTTCCTGCTTATACAGCTTGTCTGTCACATAGTCGAAGGTATAGCTTTCCCGGCACTTCCAGTAAGTATCAGAGAAGCTGATCCCCGCCGCCTTGCAGGCTTTATTAATTTTCTTATAACTTTTCGCCTTCCGGCCGGAAGCAACCCGCTTCTTGATATAACCGTTGATGTCACTTTTTGTCCAGCGGATTCCCTGTGATTTCGCATAAGAAAGCAGGGCTCTCTGGCTGATCATCGTTGTCTGTGCCTTCTTCCAGGCAGCTTTCCGGTTCTTTCCAAAGAGTTTTTCCTGCTCCTGCGCGTAGGTATACATATACGTATACGCACTTTCATAACCCAGTTTATCACGCAGTTCCATGCCCTGTTTCTGGCAGGAAACCCATGTTTTCATGGATGATACACCTGCGCTTCTGCTTTTGTCTGCCTGCTCCCGGGAATTCTTTCCCGAGGACAGGAACATGTTTACAATCAGGGCTGCAGCAAGGGCTGCAAGAATGCACAGACCTATAATTGAGCGTATACGTTTATGTTTATCAGACATCTTTCTTTTCCTTCCAGTAACGAATAAACTTATGCTATTCTGGCATCCATGATTGTAAAGAGCACAATAAGTGCGATCAATACTGCTGCAAACCATCCATAACTCAGGAACCAGTTCACCGGCCCGGAAACACCCTTTCTCCTCAGCTTGAAATTCGCTGTCGTTTGTGAAAAAACGGGTCCAAAGCAGAGAAGACCGATCAGAACCCAGGCAGCTCCATAGAATCCTCCGCCGCTTCTGAAAAACAGATAGACCTGCACAGCACACCAGAACAGTGACAATCCCCATAACTGTAATTTATAATGCGACCATGTCGGAGTAAAGATCTGATTTTCTGCATTCCTCTTCGCCTGGCGTTCCCAACGTATATAGGTGAGCAATGTATCTGCATTTATTGCTGCAGCAAACAGCCATATAGCACATAAGGCCAGCGTATCCGAACGTTTGAGCAGTGAGCCGCTGTCCATCAGCTGCTTTACATTTATCAAACCCAAAACCATACATACGAAAAACGAAATCATCCATCCCATTTTATACCCGACAGCACAGATAGAAATATTATTTACCTGCACCAGCGGATCGGTTTCCAGCGGAACAGCATCCGGGTCCTCATTACAAAAGACCTTTATCTTTTTATTTTCTGCGACAAGCTCCCATCCTGCCTCTTCACAGAATTCCTGAAAGCGGAGTTCACTTCTGGTCGGAGGCGACCACTGCCTGCTGTCATCTACATAAGTAATCGCATATTTCACCCTGGCAGGCTCTGCACGGTGATAATGGATCGTCAGCCCAATCCCATCAATGCGCCAGCCGGATTCTGCTTTAGCGGTAAAATGTGTTTCCATGCTGCTGTGATCATAAAACGGAAACGCCATCAACTCGATAAACTGTTTCATGGGACACCTCTCCTTACGCCAGATCAGGCGGCATGAGCAGTAACTGACCACCAGCTATTTTCCATCCGCAAAGCTTGTGAAATACTCCGTTTCCTCAGCCGGACATACGCCCTGTTCCTTATCCATGTGGATAAGACGGATCAGATGCGCCATATTTCTTCCTAAATTCCGCATCGTCTGCAGTCCTTCAAGGTCCTTTTCCACATCCTCTGCAGTAAATCCATGAACCTGATTCCAGTAGGTACTGGTTGCAATCGGCATTCCCGCGATGGAGAAATACTTATTCAGCACATCGAAAGAAGCCGTTGCTCCTCCGCGTCTGCAGCTTACCACTGCCGCAGCGACTTTCATATGCATGGAGAAATCGGCACTGTAAAACAGCCGGTCCAGGAAGGACAGGATCGTTCCGTTCGGAGATGCATAATAGACCGGACTTCCGACAACGAGGCCGTCTGCGTCTTTCAGTTTTTCTGCCGTTTCATTGACCAGGTCATCGAAGATGCACTTCCCCAGTGTTTCACATTTTCCGCAGGCAGTGCATCCGCGGATGTCTTTATTTCCGACCTGAATCACTTCCGTCTCCAGGCCCTGCTCGTTCAGAGTCTTCTCCACTTCCTCAAGCGCGCGTGCCGTGCATCCCCTTGTGTGCGGACTTCCATTTAATAACAGTACTTTCATTTAATTGCCTTCTTTCCTTTTATACAGCTCGTAATCGTGAATCTGGCATTTCAGCCGCTCATACTCTTCCTGGAGGGCTTCCCTGCCGGTTTCCGTCAGGCGGTAGCAGCGCCTCCGGCCTTCCGTCCGGGTCTGCTCGATCATGCCGGCGTTTGTAAACTGCTCCAGAAGATTATACAGCGTCCCCGGACCGACATTCACCCTGCCCTCCGTCATCTCGCTGACCCTTTTCATGACTTCCGTTCCGAAGCATTCTTCCTGAAAGCAGAGGAGAATGTAGAACATCTGCTCCGTCAGCGTCTGAAACTTTGACCTCGCCACGCTCTCCTCCCCTTTCTGCCTTCGACAGCTTCGCAATTCCTTTATATCGAATATCGATATCTTCCTGTACCATCACTATAATATCGATGTTCGATATTGTCAAGCTCTATCTATTCAATTCCCCAGATAACCGTAACCGTATCTTCCACTTCAATGTCATCCGGATTGATGTCCATATATAGTTTGTTGGCTGTTTCTGGAGCGGTTCTCCAGGCCGGGCGCAGCTATTTATACAGGCAGCTTTTTTCGAATGGGGTGCATGTATTGGCGGTAATGCATCTCTAGCTGGTGAATATTTTTAGCGGATAGACGACAGGTAAATTATTACACATCTGAGAAATGTGGATTCTCTGATCGGACAATGGTCGATAGAAACCCCCCCAAATGTGAAGGGATTGTGATGGATTTTATTGTGGTTCGTTTAAATGCCCTTTTTTAAAGAAAGCGCAGAACTGAATATCTATACATATCTGTAAAAACCGATGTTATTGTGAAAGCACTCTCGTATAATGGAAATTTATGGATACCAGAGTGCTTAAAACTTTTACAAACAGGCTGATGAAAGTACAATCTGTATTTGAAAGCGGGCAGAAAACGGAATTATAGTTAACTATGTTGAAATATGCGATGCTAGATTTCTGAAAATTGTATCTATAAAAAATCCCGGGTCTGCAAAAATTATTATAATCTTGATTTAAACGAACCAGAAAAATACAAACTTAAATGAACACAAAATACATGCAAATACATGAATATAGATGCGTAAAACCACATTTTCGGCTGCCTGGTTAAGAAAAAGAGAATGGAAGGCTGTCGGCCTGATATTTTCAGCCTTCCATTCTCTTCTTATTATATATTCTTCCGACCGGCACAGAAATTCAATCAGCCATTACGCACTTAACTTCTTGCTGTAAAGGAAGCATCGCAGCGGAATAATTCCCGTCGGCATGTCCAGTTCGATCTTGTTCTCTTCTGCTCTCCGGAAACCCCGGTGCTCGTAGAACTGGTAGCTGCAGGCGTTATCGGTGTAGAGGAAAAATGTTTTTCCCGGCTCTCGGTTTTCCAGGGCGTCCAGCAGGGCGGTTCCAATCCCGCTCTTTTTACAGTCCGGATCCGCCGCGAGGAAAATAATCTCCCCATCTGGTGAATTGGACTTTAAATAATCAGACAGCTGCCGTTTGGTGATTTCATCATAGGGTCCGACTCCACCTTTGAAAAAGGGCTTCTGAATGGCATCAACTGCCTTAACATACAGTTTCTGCCAGAGGCTCTGATGTTTCTTTTTCTCATTTTTTACATCCGCCAGCAGTACTCCGGCAAATTTTCCATCCACATAGGCAGCAAGCACCTGTGTTGCCCGGTTGAGTTCCAGGTACCAGAAATACCTTCCGTATGCGTTAAGAAGAAAGCGATTGTCCATGTACCAGTCAAAATGCATGCCTCTGACGGCAAACTCGATGGCCTTTCTGTAATCTCTTTTCCGGATGTCTCCGATTTCTATCTTCATTACTTTCCCTCATTTCTCATAACTGACTGTCCCTGATTACCAAGTATTACTCGTTTCCTGTCTTTATTATTGAGATGATCTTAGCCTTTCAACTTGACAGCCAGATGATGATTCGAAATCATAAGAATGAAGGTCTGCAGAAGTCTGGAGGGTGATGGACAGGCCGATTAAAACGCGTAATGGATATTATGCGGAGCAAGTTCGTTCTTAAATTCCATTTCATCACTATCCTTCTTCACGGCGTTTTCTCCATAATATTTACAACTCAGTTTGTGATGTCTCAAAGTGTAAAGATAAATTCTCTGTCCTCCCATATGACCCCATACAGCAAGAACGCCATTGTGGTTCGGATAGCAGACATAAGTAGTGTGTCCGGACCAGATTCCGCCTACTCTGTGGACGGCACCGGAATAATATTCATATACATTTGTTCTGTAATCTGCCTCACCGGTTCCATACTGAAGCAGCATCTCTGCATGTCCATCCTTATTGATGTCTGTATAACTTACATAATTCAGCGGATGTCTGCTGCTTTTGCGATACTTGCGGATGACGGATGCATACGCTTTTTTTCTTGCAGCGGACATTTTCGATACACAGTTTTCCTTATACTTTGGCTCTTTTAAGAACAATTTCCTTGCCTGCCTGTAATTTTT
>JBJFHK010000173.1:0-1865 GCA_051893535.1 Eubacterium sp.
ATTTATCTGGATCTACTTGTGACCGTCACCTCGTATCCGCTCCCCAGCAGCGTCTCCGCCTGCTTTTTAACAATCTTCCTCATATTCTTATCTGCACGTTTCAGAATGCCTTTCTTGATGGCTTCCTTGCGGATACGGCTGTTCTCTTGCTTCTCGAATTTTGTCACATCCTTCACCTCAAGCTGGTTCAGAATGTTGTGGGTCTGGTCGATGACGACGACGCTGCCCGGCTCGATCTGCGCACTGAGGATCTGTGACTTTGGAATGGTGATTTCCGCTGTCTGGCTGCTGCGGTCAAGCTTTACGCTAATGTCTTTCGCATTCTTCAGGCCGGCCTTCACACTTCCCGTATAGGAAAGCGAAAACTTTTTCTTGGTCAGCGGGATCTTGATGCCGGTATCAAACAGTTCCATATCCCCTTCTTTATATTCTCCGACCCGCGTAAAACTGTACTTCTGCGTGGCGACTTCTGCGATATTCTGAAGCGATCCGCGGACGGTGCGTGCCGTAATCTGTCCCTTTCCTCGGGCAAACATATCTGCAAACTTCGGGATATTCGCCATGCAGTAAGCACCAGCGATAAATCCCAGAATCAGGGCGATAATAAACGCGATCACCCCGCTCCTTACACTTCCCTTTTTCATGTTAACCCTCCAGGGCACGCTTCAGGACATTCTCGACCTTTTCGCGGGTTTCCGGGCGCTTCTCCCCGATATGGCCCTCGTAGAGCTTTTCGTGCCCAATGAACATGCATGGATTTGCGTAGTAATCATACTGGTCTGCAATTTCCGGATGCTCGTATTCATCAATTTTCTCGAATTCCACCGCCGCGTACTCCGGATGCTCTGCAATCAGCTCTTCCAGCACGGAATCAGCCTGCCGGCAGTAAGGACAGGTGTCGAGGTGAAAATAGATTACTTTCTTCATTGTATATCTCCCTTCAATAATCTCAGCAATCTCTTATGCAGTATTTCTTCCCCGGAAGATCCCGCTTTACGCAGACAAAATTCGCCCGGCCAGGGAGTCTCCTGCCTGCTGCTCCGCAGAATCTGCGGCTTCCCGCACCGCTCTGGTTCAAGCCGCACGGCTCCGGTTTCCCCTGCCATTTTAATCTGCCGCTAGAGCAGAAAGCTCAAAATCAGCGTAATAATCGGAAGACCGCCCTGCATCAGAATGATTTTCGGACTGCTGGTAATGCTTCCGTATGCCGCCACCAGGATGATATATCCCATGAGAATTCTCAGCGCCGGAATGCTTCCAAACATGAACACGGCCAGCAGAATCAGTACAGCCAGAAGTCCATTATAGACGCCCTGGTTTTTAAACAGTGTATTGACGCTGTCCCGCTTCAGCTCCTCCTGACTCATACCGAAGACTTTCAAAGTTTTCTCTGAAGATGTCGCAAATGTTTCCAGATACAGGATGTAGAAAAACTCCAGTGCGACCAGCACCGCCGCGATTTTTACGATGATATTCATATGCCTCTCCTTATCGATTGCTCTGTCAATGTGTATTGGTCTTGCCGTCTGGTCGAACACTGCATATTCCAGGGATATTTTCCATTTCCCGCATGCAGGCCGGACCGCGGCAGATACACATTTCTACCTTGTGTGTAAGCTTTGTTATAATTATAATTGCACGCAATCTAATTGTCAACGATTATAAACAGTTTTCAAGAGAGGCTGCTGCGATTAAAGCACTTTTTCGTAAGCGCAGCGCGGATCGTTGTCTTCAATGACGTGAATAATGCCGCACTGCCGGAACCCAAGGGATTTCAGCAGTTTCTGCATGATCTGATTGTCGGGATGGGTGTCCACGCGGAGGTGTCCGCTCTGCTGGAGCGCCCAGTTCAGGCAGAAGCGGCC
>JBJFHK010000174.1:0-1861 GCA_051893535.1 Eubacterium sp.
TTCAAGGCAGCGGTCTCTTCAGGTAATTTATGTATACTATATTATGATTATGCCTCGTATTATTATTATGCCTCGCGGACGCATGGCGGTTTTCTTCTTGCCTGGCAGATTTTGTCTGTTTACGCCCAGCCTGGGAAAATCGTCAGCAGAGTTGCAACAAGAACGGCGGTGATGGCTGTGTTTAAAACGGTGCTGATGAATACATATTTATAGGATTCTTTAATGGAAACCTCTGCGATTCCCGTCGAAATGATGTAGCCCGGGTTCGTCGGCAGGGTGTCCAGGGTCTGGCTGGAGAATACCGCGACGCGGTGCAGGGCGTTCATGCTGATTCCCATCTGCGCAAAAGTCTGCTTCATATATGGAAGAGACGCGGTGAGGCCGGCAGGACCGGATCCTCCGACTCCGGTGATGATGGAAATGACGATGACGACCTTATAAAGGCCCGGGAAACTGCTGTGAAGAAGACCGCTGGTCAGTACCGGGAAGGCAGGGGAGGCGGACGCGACGGCGCCGATGCTTCCTAAGATGCCGACCTGAAGCACCAGCTGGGCGAACTGCATCGGGACCGGTTCCAGGAGCTTCACAAATCCACTGAGGCCGCCCAGGTATCTCCAGAAGAGGATCAGGCACAGAACAACGTTCAGAGCAAGAGCGGCGAGGATATTCCATTTAAAGGCGTTGTAGCCGATGATGGTGGATGCCATCGGAATAATGGAAATCAGCCAGTGCGGCTTTGCAGTGTCATCGGTCATCTTCCGTTCACGCTGCTGCGGGGTGTAAAGGTGGCCCCTTGCGATTTCTTTTTTTGCCAGAAGGTTCATGACGATAATGTTCAGAGCCAGAACGAATGCGCCGCCGATAAAGCCCGGGATTGGAGCGGCCATCGCGGAGGTGTGCAGAAACTGCGAAGCGATGATGTTCTGGTCGGATGTGGTGCCCGGCATGCTGCAGGAAGCTGTGGCCAGAGCGCCCAGGACGATTCCCGGAAGCATGGTGCGCGGGATGCCTGATTTCTCGAATACGTCGGATGCCACCGGCATGAGAATGAAGAGGATGACCACCGGATTCAGTCCGCCGTAAGAAAGTGTGACGCCGATCGCATAGACGATCAGAATGGAAAGAAGCGGGCTGAGCATAATCGGTTCACTTCCGCCGGATTTCCGCTGGCGGCGCCGTGTGCTGATCGTGAAGAGGCGGTAGAGAGCGTCCGCGACCGACCGTGCGGCTCCGCTGGTCTCGTAAAACGCCGCGATCAGACATCCCATGAGAGTAGGGCCCGCCATGGCCGTAATGTAGGTGCAGACACCCGGCAGCATGACCTTGTTCACTGATTTTACAATCGGCATGCCGTTAAAAACCATAATGATCAGGCAGCTGATCACACCCAGCAGAATCACGTTGATTCCCTTGTAGGCAAAATAGATCAGAAACGCGACTGCAAGGATGATACCGATAATTCCTAATGCAGAAGACATAAAATCTCCTTTCGTAACTAAAAAATATGATAATAATTTGTGAATATGCACAATGTTTAGCGCGTTTTCAGTATAGCGTATATATAGGTTATGCGCAAAGGAAAATTGTTTGAAAAGAATATGAAAAAATCTGTTGACATCAGAGCCAATACGCGGTAGTATAAATACCGTTCCAAGCGCAAGGGCGTCTGGGGCACAGGAAACGGATTCTGTTTTACAGGAAATGTTCAATCTGCTGGAAAGCGGTTGAGAAAAAAGTTCTTGACAAACTGGTCGGTTTCATGTAGAATTAATAAATGTGTTCAGGAGTTCAGTCCTGACAATGAAGATGGGCGCTTAGCTCAGCTGGGAGAGCATCTGCCTTACAAGCAGGAGGTCATAGG
>JBJFHK010000175.1:0-1858 GCA_051893535.1 Eubacterium sp.
GAGAAGCAGGAAAAGGGTACCAGAGGATATACTGATCACGATAGTATCTGTATAGGAGTTGTTGAGGATCCGGATCATCCGGAAAAGCGAAAATTTTATGCCAATATGGGATATCTTGCCATTTTGAAACCATCTGAACTTCCGGAGCCACCAATATTCTCTGACTCTCTGACAGTGGGTCTGACAGCATGGATTAGAGCTGCATCCAATCAATCAGGATTAACAGAAGATTTATCGAGTGTTTTCGGTGAAGAAGACACGCAACTGATATTGGATTTAGCAGCTTATATGCTCTCAAAGGAAAGTGCCGTCATGCAACACTTTCCAGCATGGGCAAGGGAACATGAGCTGTTTTCCAGTGAAATCCGAGATGACAACTATATTGGGCAGTTTTTAAAAAAGAACCTTACCATTTCGAAGATAAAACAATTTAGGGAATATTGGGCCGTTCGCAATATCGGGGATGGGATGATATTTCTTTGCTATGATTCAACCAATGTGAACAGTCAGGCTGAAGGTGTATTCATTGTTCAGCGGGGACACGCAAAAGATAACCCTGAACTAAACCAGGTAAACACAGACTATGTAATCCGTCAGTCTGACGGACTTCCTCTGACATATCTTCATTCCCCTGGCTCTGTAACAGATATAGCTCAGGCTTCTGAAATGCTTCGATTTATTGCACGACTGAAGGAACTTTCCAATAAAGATGTTCAACTATGTTTGATTTGCGACAGGGGATATATCTCAGAAACCAATCTGAGGCACATGGACAATGAACACATAGAGTACATTTTAATGCTACGGACAACATTTAGAGAATATGACAGATTAGCAGAGTTGGCAATTGATAAAATACGCAGTTATAAAAACGAGATCAGGAATAGTTGGAATGAGGAAAGATACGGTCTGACAACAGAATGCATTCTGTATAAGGATGGTCCATCATGCTACGCACAGATCCTGTGGAGTGCAGAAAGATATCAGAACAAACGCAATGGAGTAAAGCAGATAGTGGAGTCAGAACGTTCAAGGCTGCAGGCTTTCATTGACGAAAATAAAGGAAAATCACTTATCCAGTCGGAGATTAAAGATCTTCCTTTCTATTTCAAATTAAAAACGGAAGCAGGTGAACCCAGAATAGTTGAGAAAAAGAAACGTGGCAGAGGAGGAACAGAACAAAAAGAAATCAACACAGTCAGGATTACCGGATATGAGGATGATGAAACGGCAATTAATCGATTGTATCAAAAAGCAGGGATCACGATCATAATGACAAGTGCAAAGATGACTGCTCAGGAAACAAATGATTACTATTCTAAAAGAGACTGTGTTGAAAAAACATTTCAAGCTCTGAAAAGCCATCTTGGTATGGATAAGATTGGTGTTACCACTGAAGAAGCAATGCATGGCAAGGGACTCGTCTGGTTTGTTGCATCGATATTACATGCAATACTTTTTAACAAAACGTCAGCACTTAGAACTACTGAAAGAAAATGTTTTACTGTTCCTGCAATGATAGATCAATTAGAAGCAATTAAAGCTGATAAAAACCTGTCAACAGGAAAGAGAGAGCGAAGATATAAACTGACGAATAAACAAAAGCAAATACTCAATTTCTGGGATCTTGATGAAGTACAAATCGATCAGAAAATTGCTTCAATATCGGAGTAGATACTTCAGATCCTTGTCATCCATAACGTACTCCAGTAACATCTACTTATATGCTAAGAACCGATGTAAATAAAGCCTCAGAAAAAAATTTTTTTTGTTATGCGAGGTGATAAAACCAAAGAAGTTAGGGTAAAAATAAAAAAAAGAACTTTATCTAAGGAAAAAACCATGCACGAACAATTAT
>JBJFHK010000176.1:0-4871 GCA_051893535.1 Eubacterium sp.
TGAAATTATACCACCATAATTTTCGGCTGAATAATAATTTTCATGCAGGGAGGCATTTTCTATGTTTCTCTTCCCGCCTCATTAGCAGAACTGCCGGGACATTCCGGGACTGACCGCAGTCCATTCTTCCGCAAAGATATATTCGTCAGAGCAGGCCGCAGTCCATTCTTCCGCGAGTGTATAATCGTCAGGACTAACCACAGCCCATCCTGCCTCCGGAACTTAAATCGGCTGCAGATCAGAAATCATCCGGCCTGCACCATCAGGATATCCATGTCCACCTTTCCTGTAATTCCAGGCAGTTTTCCGCTCTGCGAATACTGCCACATCAGATATTTATGCTGAAAGGTCGTCTGATCTGTATAATGCGCAATCCACAGATTGTACTTTGTCAGATAGGAAAGATCCAGAGAATTGTTAATCCAGGTCGGATTTCCGTAAATCAGCGGCTTATAGCCATTCTGTTTCACAATTGAACAGAAGGCGTCCGTAATTCTGGTTTTCTGCATCATAGACAGGCTGTAGGTCCGGCTGGAAGAATCTTCTTCCATATCAAAAGCCACAGGCATGGTAATTCCCTTGTGCTGAATCTGCTTCAGTGTCCATTTTGCCTCCTGCACGGCTTCTTTGGTACTGACCGCGGAAGAATAGAAATACACGCCGACATCAAGTCCGGCCTTTTCCGCTCCCTGAAAATTGCTTTCAAAGCGCTTGTCCATACTTATCGTTCCATTAGTAGAACCACGGTATCCGACACGGATCATGACAAAACTGATCCCCGCCTTTTTAATCTTCGCCCAGTCAATGTTCCCCTGATAGGCCGATACATCGATGCCGTTCCTGGACGTCCAGCTCGTGTCTTTATACTTTTTTAATCCATTTTTCCAATAATAGCCAGAACTGCTGTAGGGATTTGACGGATAGATCCGCTCCTGGCTCAGTCCTTCATATTTTCCGTGAATGGTGTTTGCCTGCCAGTAAAGCAGGCCGCCGCAGATGATTACAGCAATCAGAGCCAGAATGATTGTTTTTCTTTTTCTTCTACCGGTCCACGAAAGATCGAAGTGCCCGCGAAACCACTGCTTCAGCGCGAATGTATTCGGACGCAGGGACGATTTCCGCCCTGGCGCTTTTCTTTTTGTCTTCTTCATCGCTCATTCTCCATCCGGTCCTGCCGCCTGCCGGGATAATAAAAAAACCGCGAGCTCCTGCCTCAGCAAAAGCCGCGGAGTTTCAGAAAAGAAATTTACAACTCTTCCTTTTCATTCATCTCATCGTCCAGTTCGCTGTACGCGACAGCCAGTACATAAACGGCCAGCGCACACAGGCTGAATGTGATCCATTTCTTTTTCATTGAAAACCCTCCATCTGCACGGAGTGACACTACTCTCATTTCAGTATAAATGCTGGGGCGTCAAAAATCAACTGCAAGGAGCATATCTGAACTTACTGCACCTGCAGACAGACACCGGTCAGACACGTTTTCCCGGCGTCGGGCATGTTTTTTCCGTATCAGGCAGAATGATCTTCCGCTTATACCCCCCCGGATCTTCTGTTCATTTACAGATCCTTGCGTCCGTGATCAGTCTCTTCATCCGGATTGACGTGAACCATGCAGTGTTTCAGCTCCGGATGGCCCTTTTCAAGGATATCATGAACCTCTCTTGCCGTTTTATGGGCTTCGTAAAGACTGAGATGCCCATCCATCGTAATATCCACATCGACATAAATTCTGGAGCCGAACTGACGGGAACGGAGATCATCCACATGCATAACCCCCGGAACCGACTCCACTTCTCCATACATCTGTTCCACCAGTTCATCCGGGCAGGCCCGGTCTACCAGCTGATTGACGGTTTCCCGGAAAACATCAACAGCAGCTTTGATAATCAGAATACCGATGACAATGGAAGCCGCCGGATCAAGGACCGGAATTCCCAGACGGGCACCGACAATTCCGACCAGACCGCCTGCAGAGGCAAGTGAATCCGAACGGTGGTCCCAGGCCTGAGCTTTCAGGGAAACAGAATTCAGCTTCTTCGCGGCTTTCATGGTAAAGTGGTACAGGATTTCTTTTACGGCAATCGCAATAATCGCGACGATGACAGGCAGCATGGTCGGGATGGCGATTTTTTCCGGGTGCAGGATCGACTCAGCACCCGTTTTTCCGATAGAAAGTCCTACAATCAGCAGAATATTTCCCAGGACGATGGATGCCACACATTCAAACCGTTCATGGCCATAAGGATGATTCTTGTCCGCCGCACGATGGGAAACCCTCGCTCCTGCCATGACAATCAGCGTTCCCGCAACATCGGAAAGGGAATGAAATCCATCTGAAATCATAGCGGCAGAATGTCCCAGAATTCCCGCAAACATTTTAATAACAGCAAGACCGATGTTAGAAAACAGATTGACCAGAGACACGTGGTATACGGTCTTCTCCTGACGGTCTCTGAGCTGTGCGCCAGCTGCTGCGCAGATATCATCTTCTGTCTGCGCGTCATGCTTATGATGAAATAATCCATGCATAGAATTCACCCTCTTTATTAATGCCTCTAACATCAGATAAAGGCTTTTAACATTTCAAACATCAGAAAAACCGCCAGAACCCTGGCGGTCTTCATTCATGCTTATCGACGCATGCTCTTCAGCATGTATCATATTATTTTATCACTGTACCGTATGAATTTCAAGTACCGGTGCAGAGAAGATGGTGTCAAGATGTAGTGGGAGTTTTTGTTGACACCATCTCTGCTTCGTCTGCATTTGCATTAACACAGCAAAGTGACTCTAGTATAAATATAATGTATCAGGAACATATATGGTACGGATTTTATCAGCAGCTCCTGTGCTAGGATAAAATCATCAAAAGCAACCATGTTAAATCTAGAAAGGCAAAGAAAATGAAACAGAGCGAAATCCTGAAAAATACAGCGAAGAAGGCCGCCATCGGTACGCCTTCAATCAACCGATTGAATAATTTCCCAACTCATTTATTATTTATTCTATCTTGTATACAATATTTGTGTTTTACATAATTTTTTCAATACATTTTTGACAAATGGTCCAACAAATTGTATGCTGATAAGTAAGGCAGACGGTCATTATGCCGCCCTGCCTCATCACTTATTTCAATGTTTCATGCGATTGAATGAGAATACGGAATCATAATCCTTATGATCCGATAACAGAAAATTTTGCGATACTCTTCAATCTGAAAGGAGAAAGTTTATGTCAAGCACTGCAAGAAAAATGCTGGCCGGCATCCTGGCTGCAGGAATGATCACCGCATTTATGCCGGCCGTTGTTTTCGCGGATACTGCCGCAGATGAAACGACCCCGGGAACATCCACTACAGAACCGGCTCAGTCTGAACAGAATGGATGGGTTGAGCAGGACGGAAGCAGATACTACTATCAGGATGGAAAAGCGCTGACCGGTCTGCAGACCATCGAGGATGCCCAGTACTATTTTTCCAAAAGCGGTAAAATGCAGACCGGCTGGATCGCGGAAGGAAGCAAGGCCTGGTATTTTGATCCTTCCACCGGACAGATGGCAAAAAACACCAAAATCAAATACCTGAAGATCCCGGCAAGCGGAAACCTGGGAAAGGCATACGCCATGGGCATTAAACAGCTGAATAAAAGCGGCTGGACATTAAGAAAAGCCTTCAATTATTCAGCTAAACTGAAATATGCCAACCGCTCCATGAGGAAGAAAACGTCCGAAGATTATGCCATTGTCGGCTTCAAGACAGGAAAAGGAAACTGCTATGTCATGGCCGGCACATTCTATGTACAGGCAAAACTTCTCGGATACGATGTCCATCAGATCTCCGGCAAAGTTGACAGAGCCCATTCCTGGACAGAGATTAAACAGGGCGGAAAGACATACGTCTACGATCCGAACTTCACCAACGAAACAAAGCGCAACGGATACAAGATCCGCTACAAGCAGCACGGCACCTGGAGATATCATATCCAGAAGAGAATGAACTGATTCCAGTAACAGACCAGCAGGCTTCTGCAGGGAGGCCTTTCCGCAGGATCTGCTGCATTATGCACAGCTGCAGAGCGGAAGCCCCTGCAGAAGCTTTATCATTTCCACTATCCGGAGGATTTTATGACCAAAAGAAAGAAACTCGGAATTCTCCTGCTCATCGCCGTCACGGCCGTCTGCCTCTGCAGCATGAAGGTCAGCCACAGTAACTGGCTCAGCGGCATGCATGAGAAATCCATTCATAAACTGACCGCTTCTGTCTCCCTGTCGAAATACCGTCCGGCGCAGAAGCAGCAGATTCAGCAGATGCTCGATACAGCAGAAAAGAAAATCAAGAAAACTGATGAGTCTTCTGACGCAGAAAGCATCCGTATACGTACACAGAAGAAAATCTCTTCTGTAAAAACCGACGCACAGCTTAAGCAGGAAGAAAAAGCAAAGAGAGAAAAGGCCAGAAAGCGCCGTCTCGCAAAAGAAAAAGCGAAGAAACGCGCTGCTGCAAGAACGGCAGAGAAAGCGAAAGCAGCCGCCGCTGCCGCCTCCTCTTCCACTCCGGCATCCACTTCTTCCCCGTCTTCCGGCACTTCTTCCCAGAGAAGTTCAGGAACTTCCAACAGTTCAGGAAGCTCCTCACACTCCACATACAGCGGAAGAAGCGGAAGTTCTTCTTCATCTTACAGCGGACACCATACCGGAAGCAGCACAGGAAGCTCCGGCTCAAAAGGTAACAGCAGCCAATCCAATGGAAGCAGCAGTAAAGGATGTGTAGGCGATGACGCTTCAAACTACTATTAAAGAAAACCGTCAGGCTTCTGCATCCCCGGAACGCCCTGCGCATGCCTTCTACAGCCCTTTTGCCTACATGAGAA
>JBJFHK010000176.1:4971-9683 GCA_051893535.1 Eubacterium sp.
GCATCCCCGGAACGCCCTGCGCATGCCTTCTACAGCCCTTTTGCCTACATGAGAATCATCGCCACTTTCTTCATCATCATTCTGCACTCCCTGTTTGCCTCCAGCATCTACTTCCGCGGAGACATGACCGCAGGAAACCGCATGTTCGAGCAGGTGTTCCAGAATATGCTGATGTGGTGCGTTCCGATTTTCCTGATGATCACCGGCGCTCTTCTCCTGGAGCCCTCCAGAGAAATCCCGCTGAAAAAGCTTTTCGGACGCTACATCAAGAGGATGCTGCTGACTCTCATCGTATTTACCTTTATCTTCCAGCTTCTCGATTATGAGACCGGCCTCCAGCCTTCCCTCTTCACCGGATGGCTCCGCAGCCTCTTCTTCGCAAAAAGCTGGGCTCACATGTGGTATCTCTACATGATCATCGGCCTCTACCTTATGATGCCGTTCTATAAGCTGGTCACCCGCTATGCAGAGAAACTGGTCCCTTATCTGATCGTGCTGCTGCTCATTTTTACCGCCGTCATCCCGCTGTTCTCTGAGAGTTTCGGCTTCGGCATCCCGACCGCAACGGTCTATCCGGTCTACCTCTTCATCGGTTACTGGCTGTTCCATCATAAGATGAATCTGCCATTAAGCCTGCTTCTGACCCTTGGATGCTCTGCGGCGCTGATCGCCGTCACCGTCGCATTTCTCGGCAGGACCGGCATCACCGACAGCTTCTGCGGATACGCGTCGATCCTGGTTGTCGGACAGAGCGCAGGCATCTACTCCCTCCTGAACCGGATCCCGGCCGACGCCGATTCCTGGATCAGAAAGATCGATTCCTGCACCTTCGGCGTATACATTCTGCACATGATCGGAATCCGCTGGCTGATGAAGATTTACGGCTTCAATCCCTATGCCTATGGACCACTGTCCTTCGTCCTCATCGCCATCGTGCTCTTCCTGATTTCTTTCTTCCTGACCTGGATCATCCGCGTCATCAGCAGAAATCAGCTGTTATAACCGCTTCGACAAAAAACAAACGCGCAAGGAATCTCCTTGCTGAAGCCGGCCCTGCGGCATAAAAAGGGCCGGCTTTTCTTTTTGTCCCGGCCGCGTCTCATTTTCCGGCGTGGCTGTATTCCCAGAGTACTTCATTTGTCATTTTCAACAATTACAAGCGATAACTATAGTCAAAAATTACATTTAAATGCGAAAATAACATGATTTACGATTAAATCTTATTCTTTTCAGAATTTTACTTGCTTTTTGTCTGCTGACTTGCTAACTTGGTTTTTGTCGGCGCAGCAGCGCCGGACTCGTCTATTCAGGAACAGGCCGGTGTATGTGTTACACGGAATATCCAATCCCCCAGAAAAATTTCATGAATTCCATTTACATTAAATCAGGTATTCCTCTCACGCAGTATTTTTCTTTACACCGGCCCTTCCTCCCGTACGCAGTGTTTAAAAGGAGGTAAGTTATGCTACGTACAAAAAAGCCGGTCAGACGGAAGCGGTATTTTTCTATTCCTGCCGCCTCTCATTCCGCCAGACTGATCCTGCTGATTCTTTTATTCTTCTCTCTTACGGCCGCCGGGATGTGCACAGATGTCTCTGCCGCAGAAAATGCCATATCTGCAGATGTTCCGCCGCCTGACTGTCCTTCCGCCTGTGCAGAAGAACGAAATTCCTTAACCCTCTCCCCGGAAAATACGAGGGAAATCAGTCCGAAGACAGACTCCGGATCCTCTTACCCAGCCCCACGTAATACACCAGTCCTATATTCTTCCGATGAAACAAATTCCGGGAATCCTTCCAGGCAGGATAAGACTGCCGGCCGCTTTTCCGTTTCACAAGACGGCGGACCCCAGCCCTCCGAAAAACAGCCCGCGGAACATCTCCGCATCTGGCAGCAGCTGAGCACGGACGCGCCGGATACGCCGGATACCCTGCGCCGCTACGTCATCACGGAAGAGCGGATCGTCGAACCCGGCGATCCCCTTGCCGGAAGACTTCCGGACTTCAGAGGTTTTCACCTGCGCGATTCAGAGCCTGTAATCCACAGCACAGAGAAAGGCCGCAGCATTACCAATATTTACTATGACCGCGATATTCTGGAGCTTCACTTCATCGTGCCTGCAGAGCTTACAGAGACCGGCTGCCCGGAAGCCAGAGCCTGCTCCGGTCTTTCCGGCGCTCCGCTTTCTTCATCTGGAATGGTCTGGGATGACAGATACAGCTGGGTCCTGGGCGACGGCGACCCGCTGACGATCGGAACAGATGAAACCCGCGTCACGAAGATGACCACGTTTTCCGGATTTTCCTTCTCCCAGGGCCATCCCGTTTATCTTGAGGCCCGCAGGCTTCCCGAACATCCATTCAACATTCACCACCGCTTTCTTCCGCCGCAGGGAGAATCGCCTCAGTCCGGCCATACGGATCTCATGCAGTCCCATGGGGCACACACCCTGCTGAAAACCATGCGCTTCCGTTTCCCGGGATATGAAATGACCGGATACCAGCTGCTGAAGAAAGGAACGGCAGAAGCCGCGGGTGAAGTTCAGCCCGTTCAGTTCATCGGGCAGTACAAGGTACTCTCTTTCCCATCTGCCTTTGACGCAGTCTTCTTCTACCGCCCGGTCCAGTACAATCTCCAGCTCTTTACCGAAGATGGCAGCATCCACACCAGCCGCTTCCATCAGGAAAAACTGTTTTGCCACACGGACAAAGACGAAAGCGCAAATAATCATCTGCCTGTGGATGAATTCTGTATAAGCAGCTATGACTGGTTCCTCACCCCTCTCTTTCATCCGCAGTCACTCGTTGATGAAAACGCGCTGATGCCGGCCCACCCGCTGACCCTGTTCGGAAAAAGGAGAACCGTCATTCCGGAAGACTCGATTATCATCCCGCCCGAGCCATCCCCGGACCCGGAAGATAAACCTGTTGTTCCTGAAACACCGGAAGATCCATCTGACCTACCTGCCGGCCCAGAGCCTTCTGATAAAGTGCCGGATCCGCCTGAACTGCAGCCTGAACCAGAAACGCCGGCAGAATCAATGGATGATCCAAGCCCTGAAAAGACGGACAATTCCGTTCCTTCTCATACAGAGGACAGCGATAAGAGCAGTACCGCTGAGGATGAGTCTGAACCTGATACTGACCCTTCTGTCCAGACCATCAGAAGCTGCACAGACCCTGAAACTTCCCTGCCGGAAACCGCAGATCCACAGAAGCCGCTGGCCTGGCTGCTTTCCTTCCTTGGGAGCCTGGGAGCGATGATCCTGCTTCGTCTGCATTTGCATTAACACAGCGAAGTGACTATAGTATAAATATAGTGTATCAGGAACATATTTGGTACGGATTTTATCAACGGCTCCTGTGCTAAGATAAAATCATCAAAAGTAACCATGTTAAATCTAGAAGGGCAAAGAAAATGAAAAAGAGCGAAATCCTGAAAAATACAGCGAAGAAGGCCGCCATCGGCACGCTGGCAGCGGTAACGGCATTCTGCTTCATGATGCCGGCTGTGACCAGCCAGACCTACGCAAAAACGCGCCATGTCGTGAAACCGGGAGTCATCAGCAAGGTAAAGTTCAAAGACCAGAGCAACGGCTGCACCGTAATCACATGGAAGAATGCGTCCAGGGCAAAGAAGTACAAGGTCTATTTCAAGGTCGACAACGCCAGCGGCTGGGACACGGCAACAGAGACCAAAAATGATCCGTCAGAAGTCGTCCGGACCGGATATGATCATACACTTCATATTAAAGTGAAAGCATACAATGGAAAGACTGCCGGAAAGATGAGTAAAACCTACTCCTTCCACACAAAGCCGCTTGACGACTACGCAGTCGGAACTCCGTCCACACTGACTCTGAAAGTGGGAGAAACAAAGAACATCACCTATAAGACCGTCAAGGGCTGGAACAGAGAAGATCCGCTGTTTGACTACGCACCGGGAAGCAATGCGGAAAATATTGCGACCGTATCGGAAGACGGCACGGTAACCGGCCTGTCCGAGGGAAGCTTTATGGTTTACAACCGCGCCTCCAGCAAGACGCCGAAGGTGAAAATTATCGTGACGGGCGGAAATTCCGGCGATAATAATAACTCAGACAACAAATCAAACGACTCTGCCAGCGATTCCGGAAAGTCCAGCAGCGGAAACACATCCGGAAACTCCGGCTCCAATTCGGGTTCCAGCGCCGTAACACCATCCACGCCTTCAACGCCAACTACGCCGATGGATTCCACCGACGCAAAGCTTAAAGCAAAGGTGCAGGAAATCAAGGCTGAAATGGGGATTACCGACAGTATGTCCGATCTGATGAAGGCAAAGCTCGTTGCTGAATGGGAGTGCAGGTATTTCAGCTACGACCAAGGCATTTACTCTGACCCAAATTATTACCCAGACACAGATCCTAAAATTACACTTTTAAGTGATGACCCATCAACAGTCTGCGCTGGATATGCGGAAGCTTACACATATATTTTGACGCAGATTGGTGTTCCTGCCAAGAACATTATTTACTTTAGCGGAAATCATGAGTGGACGTTAGTAAAAATAAACGGAAAGTGGTACAACGTTGATGTCACCTGGATGGACGACAATGGAGGGCAGCGGAATTCTACCCATATCAATTGGACTGAGTTTATGATGAGTTATTCAAAAATGATTGCAAATGACAAATTCTGGACAAAATCTCCTCACGAATATTACAAGGAGAC
>JBJFHK010000177.1:0-1854 GCA_051893535.1 Eubacterium sp.
GTCGGGCGGTCCAGAGACGCCAGGATATTCAGAAGCGTCGTTTTTCCCGAACCCGATTCTCCCATAATGGCCGTAAACTCGCCGGCCTCCGAGGAGAAACTGACGTCCTTCAGCGCCTTCACCTTGTTACCGCCGAACCTGGTGCTGTATGTTTTCTTTAAATTCCTGACTTCAAGCAATGCCATAAGGCTCTCCTTTCCTGATCCGGAAGCTTCTCTTCCGGATGCTCTATCTGAATGTGCATGCATGTTTTTCCTTTTGACATCTTTATCCTAACAGAGCAGGAGAGGGCCTGCCTTAGTTTTACCTTACAAAAAACACCCGGAACCTTACATCACTGTAAGGTTCCGGATCGCAAGAGGCCTGCCTGCCCTGAAAGCGGCCTGGCGGCATTCCGCAGCTTTCGTGAATTTTCCGGGGGATAAACAATCTGTGAAACCCCGCTGGCAGGAGTCTCTGTCTCTTAAATTGGTTCGGCTGAATCGGCCGGAGAATGATCTGGAGCGTCACAGGCATTTCGTTCACGGCAGGTCCTGAAAATCTGTAGCTCTAATCAAACAGCCTGTCCTTTTCCTCCGGAAAACGGATAATCATCCGCGTGCCCTGTCCCGCCTGAGACTCCGCGCTGATCTCGCATCCCAGCCGCTTCAGCACCTCAGATGTCAGATAGAGCCCGAGGCCGGTTGCCTTCTGATGTTCTCTGCCGTTGGTTCCGGTGAACCCCCGCTCAAAAATCCTCGGAAGGTCTTCCTTTCTGATCCCGATTCCGTTATCTTCAATAATCAGAAGAAAGCCGCTCTGCCGGTCTGGATTATTTCGCGGATCGGCATGGGAAGAGGAAGCAGCCGGGCCCTGTTCAGAGCGGATGCGGATTTTTCCGCCTTCCTTCGTGTATTTCACGGCGTTGGACAGAATCTGCCCCAGGGCAAAGGAGAGCCATTTCCGGTCAGTAGTAATCGTTCTCTTTGTCGGCTGGAAATCAAGGGAAAGGTGCTTCCGGATAAAGAACACAGATTGGTTTTTCACGCAGGAACGGATGAGCCGGTCCAGATCCGTCTGCTGAAAGAGAAAGTCTGTCTGCCCGGACCCCAGCCGCTGGTAGCTTAACACCATGTCCACATACTGCTGGATCCGGCGGAGCTCCAGATCCATGTCTCCCTGGACAGGAGAATCCGAGCTCTGGATCAGCAGGTTCAGAGCTGAAATCGGCGTTTTGATCTGGTGTACCCACATGGAATAATATTCCAGCATATCCGTCTGGTGTTTCTCGTACTTTGTTGTACGGTCTTTCAGCTCATTCTGGAGCAGGCGGATAATTTCCTGCTCCTCTGCATCAGAAGGAGAGGCAGGGGAGGAAAGTTCTTCCGGAATCTCCGGAAACCGCATCCGGTATTCCTGCACATGTTCCATCCGCCTGCGTTCACCAAGATACTGAATGAACAGAGACAGAAGCAGAAGGGTCAGGCTCAGAAGAACGGCGTAGTGCCAGATCTGCGGCTTCATGCCGGTCAGCCCGCCCAGAAGAAGAAAAATCCCGAGGGTGACGGCCCAGGTAATGATCTGCATGCCGAATTTTTTCAGGTATAGAAGAAATGCGTGCTTCTGCATGGAAGGCTCCTTTCATATTTATAATGCATTTCCGTCCGGGGAAGGCCTTGCTGACGCCGTCATGCGACGGCCTGCGGGTTCTGCCTGTTCTTTCATCAACCAAAGTTATTTCTCATCGAATTCATCGTTTTCCGGGATCACATAGCCCAGGCCTTTTTTCGTCTTGATGAAGTCCTTCAGGCCGTAAGAAGCCAGTTTCTTCCTGAGCCTGGTCACATTGACTGTAAGTGTGTTATCGTCGATAAA
>JBJFHK010000178.1:0-9668 GCA_051893535.1 Eubacterium sp.
AGCATAAGGGGAACTGGTCCCAAATTCTTTGGGACGTTGGCAGTGCCAACGGTTCCTAGTGGGACTGCGTCCCACAATTTATGTTCCATACAGGAACAACTATGTTCCAAACAGGAACATAAATTCAGCCCTGAATTTTCAAGGCATTCGGTTGGTCATGTTCCAGTCTGGAACATGCTGATAAAATGATGTTCCAAATAGGAACATTGTGTTCTAAAATGGAACATGGCTTAATTCCAACACATTCAGGCATTATGTTCCAATTTGGAACATAAACGATTATCGAGTGTTCCAAACAGGAACATTTGATGTTCCAGATTGGAACATCGGTAAAAGTCCTATTTTCCAATGTTTATTACAAGCAGTGTTCTTATTTGGAACACCGGAGTAAACATTGAATAATTGAATCGTTTGTATTTTTTATCAGTTTTTTACCTTATACTTCTTTCTTATTTTTTGAAGTAGGGAAGGGCAGATGATAAAATCTGTCCTTCCTCTTCCTGTTATCTTTTCTGAAGATCGCTAAGTCGAGCCTTTGTTTTTACGATCAGATTGCTGTAAGACTGCATCTCATTTCTGGTCGATGTCCGCTGAGCCTGAAGCTGCTTGATGGTCTGATCATTCTCTGAAATTGTGTTGTTCGCATCATCAATTTCCATTGAAATTACTGACTAGCGCACTATGCGCTGAAATAGCGTATAATGCGCTATGAGTAGCGTACTTTACGCTACGGGCTTCGAAAAGCAGCGCACTATGCGCTATTAAAGGCTCGAACACCTTGCAATTGCTGAGTAGCGTATTGTACGCTACTCAGCACGGATTCAGCGCAAAATGCGCTGAAAAAATGTGGGACGTAGTCCCACTCAGAACCGTTGGCACTGCCAACGTAGCACGAAAGTGATACCAGTTCCCCTTATGCTCTTTTATAATATGTGGCTGTTTTGAGAGCTTTTCCGTGTGCGGAAACGTCTCGAAAATACAGCCATCCTTTTTATTTCCCAAATTGAAAATAAAAGAGGTGATGGACAAAATGGAAATTCATATACGTAATCTAGATAGTTCTGTCATTGATCGTCTCTCCGATATGGCAAAATCTAAGGGAATTTCTCTTAATGCTTACCTGAGAAATCAGCTTGAGCTTCTGGCGGAGTTCCCCGATCTGATGGAGCGCGACAGCAAGTACGAGGAGTTGTTTAACCGGGTTCTTCCGATTCTGGAAAAGTCACTTCAGATGCTTGCATCGAACAACAATCTGATGGACGAAACAAAACAAACACTAGGAAAAATGCAGAAACAATTCGCAAGACCGGAGGAAGAAAATGGCGAATAATCAAGCGGGGCCAGGTCGGCTCCGCTTGATTTATAACTTTTTATTTTTCTGTCTCGATCAGATGCTGATACATTTTCATTAGTTCTGCCACGCAGTCGCTTTCGCTCATTTTCGTGCTGAATCCGTATGCTGCCATGACTGCACGATCGTTGGCAATATGCGCTTTACGAAGTTCTGGAGGCATGGTCAGCGGATCATAAAGATCAGCCAGGCTGCTGTCAGGATATAGCGCTCTGGCATCCAAAATTTTCTGAGCAGTTTGTTCGATCTTTTGCTTTTGATCATCTGTAGGAAATGGCCATGGAAAGTTGTTATATACAATGGTATTTGAATACCGATAATCACTCTTCAATCTTCCGCATACCGCCCTCATCCACGACATATGTACATTTGATTCTATTACCCCAAACGTATATAACGAAGCATTAGCCACAGTAAAACACGCATTGCTAGCTATAATGTCCTTGCTCATATAGCCTATAGGAATATACCTTCTCCTTTGTGATGAAACAACTGGTACTAACAAGTATGTAGAATCCGGTTGCCTTGGGCTAGTAAAACGCCACGGTGTCTCTGCTGACGCATGAGCCTGTGTTTGCTTACTCTTTTCTCGAAATACTCTACAGGCTTCTAATCGTTCCATTACAATTGCTGATTTCTTTATCTCATGGAGATCCTCCGGTTTTATCCATAAGCAATATCTAATCCTGTCATTAATGAAATCATCCGAACTAACAAACCTTTTAATGATTTTTTCTGTAAATGGTGATTCATGTATCAAAGCTTCTCTTTCCTCGGATGATAATATTAAATTTCCACCTTCCCTTGGTTCACTACCGTAAATCATGGCAGGTTGTCCACACAGCGGTTTAGATGTTTTAGTGATGAAGATATTGTCTGCAGGTACTAAATAGAAATTAATATTTGAAACATAGTTAACCGAATCACCCTCAACTAGCATTTTCTCATTACTATTAGATCCAACGCTAAATCCTATAATAACACAATGAACATGAGCTTTTTCGGTCGCTTCACTATCCCAAATAAACGTTCTATACGCAAAGTTAATATGTATTTGATACTCTTTAGTCAGTGTACCCCAAATAGCCGCAACTTGTTCTCCCTGAGTAATTGAATTAGTTGATACAAAAGCAGTAGTAATATCCGTGTTTCTTGACATGATTTCTGATGCTTTTGCATACCAACCAGAAACATAATCGATATTCTTTACTTTTTCGAATATATTATTTAACTCTTCCTTTTGCTGTTTAGTCTGCAACTTATAACCAACAAACGGAGGATTACCCATGATATAGTTCAGTTTCTCTTCCGGCACTACGTAATTCCAATCAATGCGTAATGCATTGCCCTCAGTGATGTTGACGTAGGTTTTCAGCGGAAGGAAATCATCATTGAAGCCGTAGAGGATGGCCTTTGTTTCCTCAAGCATCTGGGATTCGGCAATCCAGAGAGCCGTTTTTGCGACCGTTACAGCGAAATCATTAATCTCGATGCCGTAAAATTGCTGAATGGAGACCTTGATTGGATTATGCTGCTCTGTCCCCAGTGCGATCTGACCGCCTGTGAGTTCTTGGATCACCTGATTCTCAAGCCTGCGCAGACTGAGATATGATTCTGTCAAGAAATTTCCGCTGCCGCAAGCGGGGTCCAGGAATGTCAGCGAAGCCAATTTGTCTTGGAATGCGACAAGACGCTGCCGCTTCGTTTTCTGGACCGAGATTGCTTTGATTTCTTCAAATTCTGCTTTCAGATCGTCTAAGAACAGCGGATCAATAACCTTGTGAATGTTTTCGATAGAGGTATAATGCATTCCACCGGCTCTGCGGGTTTCCGGATTCAGTGTGCTTTCGAATACGGCACCGAAGATTGTTGGACTGATGTCCCGCCAGTCGAAACCTTCGGATGCATCCTCAAGCAGCAGTTTTCGGATATCATCACTAAACTGCGGAATTTCAATACTTTCGTCAGAAAACAGACCACCGTTAACATATGGGAAGGCTGCCAAATCATCCTCGAGATACTCGTCTCGATCATCGATCGGAGTATCCAGTACCTTGAACAGCTCGATTAATGCATGTCGGCTTTCTTTGACAGAAAACTGCCGCATGTAGCTGTCGAACTGATCCCTCTCGAAAATGCCTGCATCCTCCGCGTAAAGCAGAAATACGAGCCTGACGCAGAGCGCGTTCAAACTGCGCAGTTTGTGTTCTCGTTTTGCTTTATCGTCATCTGATTCTTCTTTAGGGGCTTTCTCAGGAATCCCATACTGCTTTCTGAAGGCATCGTAAATCAGGCCGACGAGATCGCCCGCTTTAATCGACACTTCCATCTCATGAGACAGTTCTTTCACGTCTTTCTTCACTAGGAAATCGAGTTTCTTGTATTTGTCCTGTAACTCCAAGAGATTGATTTGCTCTGGTTCTGGAACGGACGTGTCCATATCGTAAACCCAGATCTCTGTAAAGTTGCATGTCACGATCCAACGCGCCTTCTCTGAGATCGGGAGGTTATCGTTATACCGTTTTGCCTGTTCGTAAGGCGTCAGCATCTCCCCGCCTGACTGCGATTCTTTCTCGTCAAGAGGATGTTTAGAGCCTTTCTGCTCGATCAGAACGTGAACATCTGGGATATAGCCATCGATATATCTCGTATGAATTTTTCCATCTTCTTCAGGCAGTTTCACGGACTTCTCAAACCGAATATAGCCAGTTGGATTCTCGACTCCGAGTACGTCATGCAGTAACTCGATCCAGTATGGATGACACTGCTGCTTCTCATCACCGCCCCGTCTCCATCGTCTTATAAACTGCCTTGCGGCTTCCCGCTGCTCTGCATCTGTCATTTTTACTCCCTTTCAAATTAGTTACGGTTGCTTTTGTTTCGGCTCTGTGCAAGAGCATCGAGCACATCTGGATCGCCCACCTGATCCCAGTCAACACTATCAAGACCCAACAAGGCCAACTGTGCCACGAGGGCTTGAGCTGTACGGAGTAATCCTGCATCCGTATCCAGATCGATTTCACAGCAGTCCGCATCATCGCCAGGGAACAAAGCCATTGCGACGTCATGCAATGCCTGCGGAAGTTGCGTACGATATGCTGTCAATTTCTCCGGATTTTCTTCGCCTATTCGCCGCAGAGTCTCACCAATGCAGTGATTAATCAATATTGTTGCGTATGTAAGTTCCATTTTTTCTCCTTTCAGTGAAATAATCTCCAGAAAAATCCATGCTTTTCTTCACTTTTCGGTTCTTCCTGCATCGACATCTTACTAGATTTAGTTACTTGTGTCTCTATCTCCAGGTATCTTTTCTCAGCAGCGGCCTGCAACGTCTGTGCACGCTTCAAGGATTCAGAGAGTTCATCGATAGTCCTTTGCTGATGAGTAATTATTTTTTCTTGTGATTTTATTCGGTTGCGTAATTCTTTTACTAGTTCATCCTTTTTTTCGGAGATTTGGGAGTTTAATTTCCTATCATCTTCCTCACCTGCATGATCAGAATTGAACACTTTGTTCATCACTGGATTAATCACTTTATTAATCACTTGATCACTCGATTCATCACTTAATTCATCAGATTCATCACTTAATGAATCTGAGTTAGATGAATTAAAATGTTGAATTATAGCGCGTTCAGTTGCTTTGTCACAGTATATCGTTTTCCTTCTGTGATTAATCACCTCATCATTGGATTCATCACCTAATTCATCACTGATGAGGTGATTTACAACGTACCGATACACTTTTTGGCGGTCAATTCCGATTTCATTGGCAATTTCTGTTATCGTCTTGCCCGATTTCTTGTTTTTCATGGGTCTATCTCTTATCAAATCGTATTTTCTTAGGCTTGAGATCATCGCTCGCATAATACTCAGTGACGATTGCCGTGTACCCTGCTACTTCGGCAATCGGTGTAATATCTGCCATCACGTTTTCTCGCTCTACAACGCCGTCGAGCTGATTACACAGCTTCTTTATTCCGATTTCTCCAGATTTGCTGTTGTTAACTAGTTTTTTCAGCTTGGTGGCTTCAAGTACGAGATATTGATTTTCTGGCTTTGAAGGTTTTTCCTGTTGCTCTGATGCTGCATCTGGATCTGCCGTATTAGTAGATTCTCCTGATCTGTTTAACCGTTTGGCTATAGCGACCATCTCCTGTGGTGTAAGGACACACCTATCGTCGCTTTCCGTCGCTGTATCGTCAATTTTGGCCGTTCTGGACGGTGTCTCCGGTATACCCTTGACTTCAGCGATTGTGCTGAATGTCGTCTGGCAGTTCTCGCACTTCCAGAACTGATGACCGTCCTTTGCGGTTAATTCAATAACTGCTTTTTCCCCACATTTCGGGCAAGTCATTCTAGCTTTTGCCGTTTCTGATGATGCAGTTTGCAACTGATTTTGCTGTCTAATCTTTTGTTTCTGCACAGGTCGAGGTCGTCTCCTGTTTCGTAGTCTTCTCCTATGTACCTGATTAGAATCGGGTTTCTGTTGTGCTGTTGATTTTTTACTTTCCGACATGTTTTTCTGCGGTTTAAAACGCCATACCAGAGTATCATACTTTGGTCGACCTCGATGATGTGCATTATGGCGTACTTCCTTTTGGACCGCAAGATTATCGAAATATGGCGATAGCTCTTTTAGAGCCACTTTTATCACACGCTCTTCAATCTGTGTCATACGATATGTTTTAGGTACATCCAAATAATCTCGGAAATCCGTAACACTTACAATCCAAACGCCTGTATCACGAAACTGTTTCAGACGTTTATAGATTTGTTTGCTGTAACGACTCTTTAAACTGGCAGACTCCATCAGCTCAATTGCGGTGTATTGAGAGCCTAACTCATTCAGCAAATAAACAAAACTATTGTTAACAGCTACGGTCACCTCCTGTTCTGTACGCGAGAGCGAGAAGGTTGGGAACAACGTAAATCTCATATACGTATCATCCGTACTCCTCTTGAAATTTAACGTAGCGAGTTTATTGTCCATGCTGCGCAGATCCTCAAAGAGACGATCATTATCATGTCCTTTGTACTGTGACAGTTCTCTAAGCTTTGCAAATCCAATTGTCACCTTAGTAGTCCCCTGGTTCTGCATTTCGTGGCAAACAGCGGACAATAGATCAATCTCTGTAGCATCAAATCCAACGAGACTTAACCCGGTAAAGTCATTGTGTATATTTAACGTTTGTCTACTCATGTCAGTGTATCCCCCTGAATTTCAACATTTTCCATTGATTGAATTATACCAGCAGATTTAAGGCACGTCAATATATATTAGTGTGTGCCTTAATCTCCCAAATACGTGTCTTTATTATCCCAAATGTGTGCCTTAATCTCCCAAATACGTGTCTTTATTATCCCAAATGTGTATCTTTAATCTCCCAAATACGTGTCTTTATTACCTGAACGGCATTGAAATTTCAATGTTTCTAGCGGCAGTACAAAGTAATTACAAACTATATTACAAAGAGATAACAAAGGCTCCTTTTCTAAAACGTTCCATTTGTGACCTTTGAAATTCTGGCAAACAGGAAGGACATAATGAAAAAAATTGTATTGATAATATAAACGTGCCTGAGATGGATCAGCCATGCTATACTGAGTACTAGAAAGTGTAAAAAAAAATTCATTGATAATATAAGCGTGCCTGTAAGGGATCAGCCATGCTATACTGAGTACTAGAAAGTGTAAAAAAAAATTCATTGATAATATAAGCGTGCCTGTAAGGGATCAGCCATGCTATACTGAACATAAAAAAAGGTGGAAAAAACTGTATTGATAATATAAGCGTGCCTAGAAGGGAGAAGCCTGTATGCTAGAGACAGTCATAAATAAATGGGGCGGGTACGAAGTTACTGCGATGGATGTTTATATTGACATGTTTCATCTGGGACAGGGTTATATCCAGAAGAAGAATGAACCGCCTGGACAGTTTAAAGCAAATCCGGTGGGATACTGGAAGAATGATAAAGACGAACATGGACATTTCCGGATATTTTTCGATGATACCTTTGAGGAGACATTGAAGGAGCTTCAGGAGGCCGATTTCGCCATTCTGAATGGCGTTACGTACTTTGGGCGCAGAAGATTATCTGAGCACGCTTCAAAGCTCTATGCGTTGATTTTCGACCTTGACGGAGTGGCTGAAGATAATCTGAACAATTTCTTTTCGGGGGCTTTCCGTGTTGATGCCTATCCTGTGCCGAACTATGTTATCCTGTCCGGTCATGGCGTTCACCTCTATTACATCATGGAAAAGCCAATTGCGCTGTTTCCCAATTTGCGGTTTCAGCTGAAAGAGATGAAGTATGCGCTGACCGAGCGAATTTGGAATGCTTATACGAGCAGAGAAGAAAGTGTGCAGAAACAGGGAATTTTTCAAGGTTTCCGCGTGATTGGCGGAAAAACTAAACAGGGCGCACCGGAAGGCAGAGTACGGGCGTTTAAGTTTGATCAGCCGCACTGGACGATCAGCGGATTGAAGAAATATGTCCCAACAGAGCTTCGCAAACAGATTGACGAGAGCAAGCTGTTTAAAGAGAGCAGGATGTCACTGGAGGAAGCCAAGGAAAAATATCCAAGATGGTATGAGCGAGTAGTGGTTAATGGTGACCACCGCCCAGAAAAATGGGATATCAGTGGCAAGGTGCATGGGGACAATCCGTATGCGCTGTATGACTGGTGGCGTCGCAGGATACAGGACGGAGCCTTATACCATCATCGCTATTTCTGCGTGATGATGCTTGTTATTTATGGTGTTAAGGACGATGTACCATATGAGAAGGTTAAGCAGGACGCATACGATTTGATTCCGTTTTTGAATGGCGTTAAGCCGGATGATCCATTTACCCAGGCAGATGTGGACAGCGCATTGGAATGCTATGATGACCGTTACTGTACATTTCCGATCAAAGAAATCGCGGCATTGTCAGCGATTCCGATTGAGAAAAATAAGCGGAACGGTAGAAGGCAAGCTGATCATGTGAAGCTAATGAATTATATCCGGGATGAATTAAATCACAATACGACATGGAATCGAATTGGAAATGGCAGGCCGATAGGCCGTGGAACGGCAGCAGAAAAAGTCAGCGCATGGAGAGCAGTGCATCCGAAAAGCACGAATAAATCAGAATGTGCGAGAGAAACAGGTTTGTCCAGACCGACGGTGACAAAGTGGTGGAATGGAGTGGATTCTGGGGAGAAGATTTCTGCAAAGCAGAGAGAAAACTACCGGAAGAAACTCGAGGAAATGGCAGGAAAGGTCAAAGAGCAGTCAAAGCGGTACAACTATGCCGCAGACAGTGAGGATGAGAAGAAGTATCCGGTTTATATAGACGGGAATCCAGAGCCGATCACTTACTGGACCAAGGCAGAGATGCAGGAGCAGAATGTTAAGAGCGGTAAATGGCATAAGGAACTTCCAGAATTCTACGTTGTTGAAGGTGACCCGAACGCGATGGCAAAGATGATGCAGTGGGCCGCACAGGGAATTCGGACTGTGGACATTCTCTCGCGGGATGAGTACGACTATCTCATGTCGAAAAAACTGGTTGAGGAAGTTCTGCTGCAGAAAGACAGCGGCACAGACAAATCGGAGTAGGCCGCCGAAACTCGAGCGAGAGTGTCATATCTCGGAAAGTTTTACGCAAATACCTGAAATCTGAAAAGAGTTACTGGTATAGTAAAATGATAATGCCGCAGAAGGCTCATTTTCGCGATATGAGCGTGTAAATGATAACTTGCGAACTTAAAGACGATGATGTACATAAAATCCGCCAAAACTGTTGTAAGTGCCGTACACAGTAATGTAGCTGTGTAGTATACTGGTAACGTTGTCATCAGCCACTCTGGCAACAGAGAGGGGGTGATCGCTTTGCTAGATAGCATAATTTCTTTTGTCCTCTCTGTCGGAGCGGGTGTAGCCTGCCACTTCATCTGCAAATGGCTAGACAAGAGGAACCACGATGACGACTAGCCAGAAAAAAATCCCCAGAAGCTGCAACTTCTGGGGATTTTCGCTTTGCTTAAAGCATAATTTCTTTGCCTAGCTGCATTATACCACAAACTGTCAAATCATATGCATACGTTTGGTTATGATTAGTATCGCTTTTGCCAGGAGGATGGCAAGTAATTCCTATCGGCTTACGTCGGAATTAACTGGAATTAGCATGAGTAAAAAATTGCCCTTCTATGATTTACGATTTTTCGGGTGGTTATTCTAGAGAGAAATTCGAACCGAAAATCATGGTTTTTCGATAAAGAGCATAAGGGGAACTGGTCCCAAATTCTTTGGGACGTTGGCAGTGCCAACG
>JBJFHK010000179.1:0-9582 GCA_051893535.1 Eubacterium sp.
TCGACACCTATATTATATTACATTTCTTCCTTGCGTTGTTTGATAATAAATCATGCGTTCGTTGAGTATTTCGCAAACAAGTACATCCTACACACAATGCCCTGCCGGAAATAAAAGGACCGGGGCTTCGCATATCCGGAAAGGATCACAGGCAAGGACACCCCCTTGCCGGGCGTTTTTTGTCCGCCGGATGCAGGAGCATTTATTCTGTTTTCAGCATCAGCATTGCTGCATTGTTCCCTCTCTCGCTTCCCATTATGCGGTGAGAGAAGAGGAGCTCCGGATTGCATCTGGTGCAGATATCGGTTACATAAATGTGATCCTCCTGTACTCCGGCACGCTCCATGATCAGCTTGTTCAGCAGGTGTAGGTCGAGCCTGAACTTATTCTCCGGGTAATCATCCAGAACTTTATCCGCAAAGTCTGGCTGCTGACGGCGCACTTCGTCCGCAACATCCTGGCCGATCTCATAGCAGTCTCTGCAGATTGACGGCCCCACAGCCGCAAGCACATCCTGCGGATCAGTTCCGTACTGCTCCTTCATGACCCGGAGTGTCTTTTCTGCCATTCCGGCAGCCGTACCTCTCCAGCCTGCATGGCTCAGACCGACAGCTCTATGCACAGGATCGACAAAATACAGGGTTGTGCAGTCTGAACCGAAGGCGGTGAGCACCAGTCCCGGCACGTTTGTGACAAGGCCGTCTACGCTCTCCCAGACACGCGGACGGACGGTCCCCCTGCCGGCATCCTTTTCCGTCACAACCTGAACATTGGTCGTATGCTGCTGCTCTGTGTATACCATCTCTGCCGGCCGTGGGCCCATCGCTTCTGCGGCAAGCTGCACGTTGCGGTCAACATCCCAGGGATCATCACACTGGTCATAGCTGATGTTCATCGATGCACAGCAGCCCCTGCTGAAGCCGCCAATTCTGGTCGTAAAGCCGGTTCTGACGATCCCGCCTGCCTCCAGCTGCGGAAAGTACAGCAGCGGCAGTTTTCTCCCGCTTTTCAGATGCACCTGTCTGAGCATTGGTGCATGAATCTTCCCGTCACTCCAGCGCGGAATTGCCTTAAAATCCTCAATTTTCAGTTCTCTATCCATTCTTTCCTCCTCATCCGAACTTCTTCCTTTCTCTCCCAACATGATAACAGAAAAACATCAAAAACAACAACCGCTCCGGTATAAATACCGGAGCGGTTGTCAGCTATCACGGTGGTCTCACACCGCGCTATATAAGTTCTGAGGATTGTTTCTGACTGGATTAGTCACACAGCTCCCACAGTGATGCCATAGCCGGGCCACCGCCTACGCACAGGGATGCGCAGCCGATCTTCCAATCTGGATGACGCATCATCTCATACAGCATTGTAACGATGATTCTGATTCCGGAGCAGCCTACCGGATGTCCCAGAGCGATTCCGGAACCATTCAGGTTGCAGCGATCATTAGGAACGTCCATACCGAACTCATCCTTCAGGATCTTCTTAGCTCCGAGGAACTGAGCAGCAAATGCCTCGTTAATCTCGAAGTAGTCAACATCCTTGAAGTCAACTCCAGCACCCTTCAGGCATCTTGGAATTGCATAAGCAGGTCCAATTCCCATGTAGTTAGGATCAACACCAGCATAGCAGATGTTCAGCATCTTGGCCATCGGCTTGATGCCCAGCTCTTTAGCCTTGTCAGCGGACATAACGATCAGAGCAGCAGCACCGTCGTTGATTCCGGAAGCGTTCGGAGCAGTTGTTACACCGTCTTTTGTGAATACTGGCTTGAACTTGCTGATTGTCTCATAGTTGCAGTCTGGGATGAAGTGCTCATCCTTATCAAGTACGAGCTCGATTTCTTTACCATGTTTTCTCTTCTTCTGGATTACAGGAACGATCTCGTCCTTGAACTTTCCTTCTTCTGTAGCCTTTGCAGCTCTGGTGTGGCTCTGAACAGCCAGCTTGTCGCACTCTTCACGAGTGATTCCATACTTCTTAGCTACGTTATCTGCAGTTACACCCATGTGACCATTGCTCAGGGAGTCATACAGTCCATCATGCAGCATGGAGTCGTACAGCTCAGCAGCTCCTTCATTAGGAATGGAACCCATTCTGTAACCCATACGAGCCTTTGGCAGAACGAACGGAGCCAGAGACATGTTCTCAACACCAAGTGCCAGACCGATTTCTGTCTTTCCAAGCTGAATATCGTTGCAGGCGATTTCCAGAGCTCTCATAGCGGATGCGCAGTTCTGGTTAACTGTGCATGCATCAGAGTCTTCTCTCATGCCGATTCTCAGTCCAACCTGACGAGCTGGCAGGGAACCCTGCATTGCGGTGAAGCACTCACCCATAACGATCTCATCAACGTCCTCAGGCTTGATGCCTGCACGCTTGATAGCTTCTGTTCCTGCTGTCATAGCAAGTGTTCTTGCTGAAGTGTTCTTAAACTCACCGAGGAATTTACCAATACCTGTACGGCATGCACTTACAATTACAACATCCTTAGTTTCCATAGTTACCTCCTTCGGGGGCCTTTCCAGCCCCCAACGCGGTTAATTTCTAATTCGAACGAACAACCCTTTCAGATTGTAAATAAACTTGATATTTTGGCGGCAGTCCGCCATGGTTTACCGGATAAGCCCGGCAGCCTTATTACTTCTTAGCCTTTTCTGCCTTGATTGCCTCTGTCAGGAGCGGAGTAACCTTGAACAGGTCTCCGGTGATTCCGTAATCAGCAACCTCGAAGATCGGAGCATCCGGGTTCTTGTTTACTGCAATGATGCACTCAGAATCAGACATTCCTGCCTTATGCTGAATGGATCCGGAAATTCCCAGTGCTACATAGATCTTCGGATGAACAGTCTTTCCTGTCTGTCCTACCTGATGATCTGCGGACAGCCATCCGGAGTCAACTGCTACACGGGAGCCGCCGACAACTCCGCCGAGTACGTCAGCCAGTTCCTGAGCCAGCTTGATACCTGTGTCAACGTCTTTGCTGATTCCTCTTCCGACGGAAACGATGTAATCAGCACCAACCAAGTCAACCAGCTTCTTTGCAGCCTTGACAACTTCCTTTACATCCTCATGGATGTCAGAAGCGGACAGTTCGAACTTAACCGGTGTTACCTGGACTGCGTCAGCCTTTGCCTGATCAAACGGAGCCTTGGCAAGTACACCAGGACGAACTGTTGCCATTGCCGGACGGAAACGCGGGCAGATAATGGATGCCATCAGATGTCCTCCGAATGCCGGACGAGTCATCTTCAGGTCTCTTGTAGTATCATGATCCTCGCCAAGAACCTTTACTGTATGCTTTTCAATCAGAGCAAGTCTGTTCTCCGGCAGTGTAGAGTTCTTCTTCAGGAAGTCCATGTACAGCGGCATATCTACATCCAGATGTGTACAGTCAGCGCACAGTCCTGTGTGGAGACGAGCTGCGCAGCGAGGGCCCAGGTCACGGCCGATGTTAGTAGCTCCGAAGAGCAGTACTTCCGGCTTCAGGTCTTCTACTGTATCGCAGATAACCTTGGTATATCCGTCTGTTGTATAAACCTCAAGAAGTGGATCATCAGCAACCAGAACTTCATCAGCGCCGTAGCCGCCGAGTTCCTTTGCGATTTCTCCAACATTGTGTCCAAGCAGAAGTCCGCAGAGTTTTACTCCCAGCTCATCTGCCAGCTTACGTCCTTCAGAAATAAGCTCAAAATCAGTCGGCATTAATTTGCCTTCACGCTGCTCACAGAAGACCCAAACGTTCTTATAAGCAGCTGTATTCGTATTACTGTAAGTAGGCATAGCTCTTATAATCTCCTTTCATCAGATGATGTGCTTCTCTGCCAGGATACCAGCAAGTTTCTGGCAAGTTTCTGCACCGTTTCCTTCCAGCATTGTTCCAGCACCCTTCTGCGGTGGAGTGAATGATGTCAGGATGTTTGTAGGAGATCCCTTCAGACCAATCGTAGTAGGATCGATCAAAGGCTCATCTTTCAGTGCTTCGTTATCGAGCACAGTCAACGGCATGGAATAGGAATCCATAATTCTGCCGACAGACATGTATCTAGGCTCGTTCAGTTCCTTGATGCAGGTGAGCAGGCAAGGTGTCTCGACTTCAATTGTCATATAGCCATCTTCCAGCATACGCTTGCATGTGATCTTGTTGCCTTTTTTGTGAATGTCGCCAACGTAGGTAACCTGAGGCAGGTGCAGCTTCTCAGCGATCTGCGGTCCAACCTGAGCGGTATCACCATCGATAGCCTGACGTCCGCACATGATGACATCGTCATCTTCAATGCCGATCTTATGCAGAGCGGCAGCGATAATCTGAGATGTTGCATATGTATCGGATCCTCCGAATGCACGGTCGGAAAGCAGATATGCTTCATCTGCACCCATAGCTTCCAGCTCTCTCAGCATTCCTTCTGCCGGCGGTGGTCCCATCGTTACGACTACGACCTTGCATCCGGTCTCGTCTTTTAACTGAAGGGCAGCCTCAACTGCGTTCAGGTCATCAGGATTAATGATTGTTTCCATGGACGCACGGTCCAGGGTTCCATCCGGGTTCACTGCTACTACACCAGATGTATCAGGAACCTGCTTGACACAAACAAGAATTTTCATATTTAAAACCATCCTTATCAATTATTATATGATAATGTTTTCCTTCTTCGCTTGGAATGTTAATTCGTCGCGGAATTTCGGATCAGCAATCGCAATCAGAGCCTTGGTTCTCTCTCCGAGAGTCTTTCCTCTGAGTCTTGCGATTCCGTACTCGGTAACGATGCAGTCCACATCGTTCTTACTGGTCGATACCTGCGCTCCCGGAGTGAGCGTCGGGACGATTCTGCTGATTTTACCGTGTGCAGCCGTGGATGGAAATGCGATATAGCTTCTTCCTCCTTCAGACTTTACAGCACCGCGGACAAAGTCAGCCTGTCCTCCCGTTCCGGAGATATGCTTGGTACCGAGCGACTCTGCACAGACCTGCCCGAAAAAGTCTACCTGTACAGCCGCATTGATCGAAATGAAGTTCGGATGCTGCGCAATGACTCTCGGATCATTTACGTAGTTAACCGGAAGCATTTCAAATGCAGGATTATCATCAATATAATCGTACATCTCCCGGGATCCGAACGCGAATGTCGCAACGGTATGACCTCTGTGAATCGGCTTCATGGAGTTGTCAACCGCCCCGCATTTAAGCAGATCAACCATGCTGTTGGTAAACATCTCGGTATGAATTCCCAGATGATGATGATTCTTCAGTCCTTCAGCAACCGCATCAGGAATGGATCCGATTCCCAGCTGGAGTGTGGCTCCATCCGGGATTTCCGGAGCAATGAACTCCGCGATCTTTCTGCTGATATCATCAACTTTTCCAGGCTGGACTTCCGGAAGATCTTCATCGTCTTCCCACAGTCCGTCAACCTGAGAAATATGCAGCTGTGTAGAAGACAGGCTTCTCGGCATTTTCGGATTTACCTGCAGGAAAACCTTCTTTGCAGACTTCAGAATTCCGTCTGTAATGGAATGATCACATCCGGTACTGAAATATCCATGCTTATCCATCGGGGAAACGACGCCGACATACACATCCGGCTGAACCAGGTCTCCCATGATTTCAGGAATATCACGATAATATCCCGGCATGATATCCATCATTCCAGCATTTACTGCCTTGCGTCCGAACACGCCTCCGAACCAGTCGACTCCTCTGTAATTCTCTGCAACCTCAGGATCAGTCATAAAGGAGGCTGTCCTGGTGTCCAGCAGAGAATGCTGAGTCATATTTTTCAATTCGCCTTTACGGACACGATCCGCTACGGCTTCATAGAATCTGTACGGCTGCGCAACTGCAATATCAGCTGCAATCTGCATACCGCTTTCCAGCTGTTCCGCTGCCTCCTGCGGCGTTATCCGTTTTTCAGCATACATTTTCTGGAAATCATTCATAACTTCGACTATTTCACTCCCATAGCACGAGAAACAACGATCTTCTGAACTTCAGATGTTCCTTCATAGATCTCAGTGATCTTGGCATCACGCATCATACGCTCGATCGGGAAGTCACGGATATATCCATATCCACCGAACAGCTGCAGGCAGCGGCGGGTTACATCAGAAGCGTTTCTGCCGCAGTACATCTTTGCCATTGCGGAATAATATCCTGTCTTCGGATCGCCGTTCTGCTTAGCGCATGCTGCACGATATACCAGCCACTTTCCGGCGTCTGTCCTTGCCTGCATATCTGCAAGTTCAAACTGTGTATTCTGGAACTGGCTGATTCTTCTTCCGAACTGCTTACGTTCCTTAACATACTTGATGGTCTCGTCAATTGCTCCCTCGGCAACACCAAGTGCCTGAGCAGCAACTCCTACACGAGCTCCGTCCAGTGTGTTCATTGCAACCTTGAAGCCCTTGCCTTCCTTATACAGCAGGTTCTCCTTCGGAACGATGCAGTCTTCAAAGATCAGATCAGATGTTGCGCTTCCGCGAATACCCATCTTCTTCTCGTGAGGGCCTACGGAGAATCCCGGCATGCCCTTCTCAACGATGAATGTGGAAATTCCGTGGTTGCCCTTTGACTTGTCTGTCATTGCGACAACCATGAATGTATCAGCCTCAGATGCGTTAGTGATGAAGCACTTTGTTCCGTTCAGTACATAGTGATCACCGTCCAGAACTGCTTCTGTCTGCTGTGCAGCGGAGTCTGTTCCTGCTTCCGGCTCTGTCAGTCCGAAAGCTCCGAGCTTTCTGCCGCTTGCCAGATCCGGTACATATTTCTCGATCTGCTCTTTAGTACCGAAGTGCAGGATAGGATATGTACACAGAGAAGTATGTGCAGCTACGATTGTAGATGTTGTTACGCACTTCTTTGCGATTTCCTCAATTGCCATTGCATAAGCGATCTGGTCAGCACCGGCACCCTCGACTTCTTTCGGCCAAGGAATACCCATCATGCCGATTTTCGCCAGCTTTGGAATTGTCTCAGATGGGAATCTCTCTTCCTCATCGATTTCCGCAGCAATCGGCTCAACCTCGTTCTCCGCGAAATCGCGGTATAACTTCTGGAGCATCTGATGCTCTTTACTCAGCTCAAAATCCATAGCTTTAATCTCCTTTAATCAACAATTATTTAGAATAGTCATAGAAGCCCTTGCCGGTCTTGATGCCCAGCAGTCCTCCACGAACCATCTTCTTCAGCAGGAGGGACGGACGATACTTGGAGTCGCCTGTCTCGGTGTAGATAGTATTCATAACCGCAAGTACGATATCAATACCTACAAAGTCTGCCAGCTGAAGAGGTCCCATCGGATGATTTGCTCCGAGCTTCATGGCCTTATCAATATCATCTCTGGAAGCTACGCCCTGATACAGAACTTCTACTGCTTCATTGATCATAGGAACAAGAATACGGTTTACAACGAATCCAGGAGCCTCAGATACCTCTACAGGATCCTTGCCGATTTCCTTTGCAAGGTTGTAGATGAAATCGAATGTTTCCTGAGTTGTATTTGCTCCGCGGATAACTTCAACCAGCTTCATTACCGGAACAGGATTGAAGAAATGCATTCCGATTACTGGATGCTTGAGTCCATTTCCCATTTCTGTAACAGACAGTGAAGATGTATTGGAAGCAAATACTGTTTCCGGCTTGCACATTTCATCAAGCTCACCCAGAAGAGCTTTCTTTGTGGCCATATCTTCCTTAACGCACTCGATTACGAGATCAGCATCTGCAGCTGCAGACTTCTCTTCAACGAGAATCTTGTCCAGGATTGCGTTCTTGTCTTCTTCCTTCATCTTGCCCTTGGCAACTTTCTTCTCGAGGGAAGCGCCCAGCTTGTCCTTATGACGCTGTGCAGAAGCAACACTGCTGGCATACATCAGTACGGTGTGACCGTGAGCAGCCATGACCTGTGCGATACCGGAACCCATTGTTCCAGCTCCAAAGATTGCTACCTTCATGATAATCCTCCTAAAAAAACTTCCACAGAACTAATGATATACGTTTCTATCGGTTCGACGAGACCGGCCGTTCAAGGAACCCGAGTCCTCAGATCTCAGAATCTCTTAGCATCAATCAGAGCTGCTGGCCGAGGAACCCGAGGTTATCTGCTTATTCATTACATCCGGTTCTGAAATCTCCCGATCAGATCTCCGGCGTTTCGCTCACAACCCTGCGGTCTCTCATCTCATCTCTTGGCCATAGTATATCACATTGATATTCCTTTAACAAGTGTAAAATTCTAAAATCTGAAAATTTTCGCTAGCAAAACTTGCGCCTAATATATTTTCTAAAAAGTATTCTAATCCGATTGCATTCTTCTACATTTTCATATATGATAGGACTAGAGGATTTGTTAACATTGTAACAAATGCAATATACGGAAAGGAGACATTAAAGATGTACGAGAACATCACATATGAAGTGAAGGATGGCATCGGATATCTTACCATCAATCGTCCAAAGGCTTTGAACGCATTAAACACTGAAGTGCTGAAGGAAATCCAGAAGTGCCTGGATGAAGATATCGCACCGGACGACAGTATTAATGTTGTTATTGTCACCGGCGCAGGCCGTGCTTTCGTAGCAGGTGCTGACATCGTTGAAATGAAGGACGCTACAACGAATGAAGGCCACGCATACACAGAAAGAGGTCATAAGGTCATGAATACGATCGATCATATGCCGAAGATTTTCATCGCAGCAGTAAATGGATTCGCACTCGGCGGAGGCTGCGAGCTTTCCATGGCATGTGATATCCGCCTCGCCTCTGAAAAAGCTGTCTTCGGACAGCCGGAAGTAGGCCTGGGCATCATCCCGGGATTCGGCGGAACACAGCGTCTGCCGCGTCTGGTCGGCAAGGGAATGGCAAAATACATCATTCTCTCTGCAACAAACATCCGCGCTGATGAGGCATACCGCATCGGATTGGTTCAGAAAGTTGTCGCTCCTGAAGAACTTATACCTGAAGCAGAGAAACTTGCGAAGAAGATCAGTTCCAAGGCTCCTATCGCAGTACGTCAGGCCAAGGCAGCAATCAATGCAGGCCTGGATACAGACCTGAACACAGGCAGCCGTTTTGAGATCGAGGCAATGACACAGTGCTTCGCTTCCGAGGACAAGACCGAAGGAATGACCGCATTCGTTGAAAAGCGTGATCCGGAATTTAAAAACAAATAGACTTTCTCCTCTTTATTTCTCTACATGCCGGGCAGATCACATCTGTCCGGCATTTTCTTCTGCCTTCCCAGCCCCCTGCGAAGGCACTTTTTATACAGAAAATTGTATTTGATTTCATACAGTATATGTATTATAATCAAATACAACAGAATCAACACAGACCCTTCACAACGACGACACAATAGGCAATAAATTACTCATCATTAACATTATCTATAGTTTAACAGTCAAATATGCATTCATATATATTTCAGATAAGAAAAAACAACCCTAAATTGTAAACTTCTGAAAACTATAATTTTACACATATAATTATGTCTATACGCATTGTAAAATCTTTAACACACGTATTCTACTGTACTGCGTTCTAGTATCATGTCTATGTTCATTCTTTAATACATCAATTTTAC
>JBJFHK010000180.1:0-9563 GCA_051893535.1 Eubacterium sp.
CCGCATAAAAAGCGGGGAAAATGGTTATTTCTGGAATTGCCCTACATGCACATGTCGAGACGATAGGACTGCTGTCTAAGATTTAGCCTCCAGACACACCGGGATCCCTTGATTTAAGGGCTTCCGGTATTTTTTCGTTTCCGGCTCCCGTATCCCGGGAGGCCTTGAAATATCAATCTTGTAGCCTCAAAACGCCATCGCGTGTGTATTAGAAAGCTTTTTTCGGTCTGCGTGAGTACAGGATAAATGATTTTCGGGTGCGTGAATATGGGATGAATGACGGCAAAATAGGCGATATATCTATGAAAGAAAATGGGCATATTAGTGGGTAAAAAACAGATCCCGCAGGCTGAAAATCCGCATTGAAATGTTCAGCTGCGGGTATTACTCTCTATATAAAAGAATGATCTGCGAATTATAAGGAGACTTCATATGGATGAAGCAGAACGCAAAGTTACAGTGCTTGCTCCCATTCGGCTCTACAGGGACTGCGCAGTAGGAATCTATGCCAGGGTGAGCACCTCTCACAGAGACCAGATGATAAGCCTAAGCGCCCAGCTCTCGGGGCTTGCCAGAATGGTCGCCTCGACTAAGGGCTGGTATGTAGCGGATATTTTTCTGGATATCGAGTCGGCTGGCCAGGGGTCAGAGAGGCCGGAGTTTCAGCGCATGATCAGTGAGTGCGAGCGCCATAACATAAATACAGTGATCACCAAGAGCATGAGCCGCTTCAGCCGGGACGCCGAGGAGTGCATTAACACGGTGCAGCGCCTGAGGCATGCGGGAGTCAATGTCGTCTTCGTCCAGGACAAGCTCGACACCGCGTCCGTAAGTGATGATGTCCTGATGAGCACAAAGGTTGCCTGCGATCAGGCAGAGAATGAGTGGAGAAGCGAAAACATCCGCCTGGGTCTGATGATGAAAGCACAGGCAGGCACATCAGGAGTCTACAGCAGAAAGTGCTTTGGATACAGGAAAAATAAAGCCGGCCTTCTTGAAGTCGATGATAAAGAGGCAGAGACAGTGAGAAAGATCTATGACTGGTACCTCTCCGGCTTTTCTGTAACCGGTATCATAAAACAGCTCAAGGAGCATAACATCAAGTCTCCTTCCGGTAAGGACACCTGGAGCAAGAGGGGTGTCGAGAGCATCCTGACTAGGGAGAAGTACACAGGGGATGCAACGGCCTTCACAGGGAATGTCGGATACAGGAAGAATGGAAGCAACCCTGCCATTATAGAAAGAGCCCAGTTCGAACAGGTCCAGAAGGAGATGGCTGCGAGGACCAATATAGAGGCTGGTGAGGACGGACAGGTCAGAAGAAAGAAGACAAAGTACAGCTCAAAGAAGAAAAAATAGCCTACTTTTGCCAAAATCATGCCTGTAACATCAGATGGCATGAAAGCCGCATAAAAAGCGGGGAAAATGGTTATTTCTGGAATTGCCCTACATTCACATGTTGAGAGCATAAAACATAAATATAAATTGTTTTAAAGAGTCGAGAGATGATCGGCTCTTTTCTTTTACCCAAAATCAGGAAGGGGGCGAGCGAATGGCTGGCAGAATCCAGGGTATCACTGTTGAGATCGGCGGCGATACCACCAAACTACAGACTGCCTTAAAGGGCGTAAATACAGAGATCAGAAATACTCAGAGACAGCTGCGTGATGTCGATAAGCTCCTGAAACTTGATCCGGGAAATACGGAACTGCTTGCACAATAGCATAGGCTCCTGGGCGATGCCGTCAAGGAAACGAAGGAACATCATAAACACACAGATGTACATTGACGAGTATCAGGTGAAGCTGGTCAGCGATACAAGCTATGCAAACTTGTGGGAGGTGAGCTTTGTGTTGAAGAAGTTTTAGATTCGCAACCAAATTTAACATTTCACCTATGTAAATGTTCGGTTTGGTTGGTGGACATTTCTTTGCCTTACAATTATGATAATGTTAAAAATAATTGCAAAGGTGAGGTATTTATGAAAAAATACTACTTGGACAATATCAGATGGGTAACCGTAGTTCTGGTTGTCATTTATCATGTGCTTTACATGTATAATGGCGAAGATATTCTTGGTGGCTTAGGAAAGATTACTGCTCTTGATGTGCAGTATTATGACATTTTCCTGTATGCAGTCTATCCGTGGTTTATGCTTCTGCTGTTCCTTATATCGGGAATATGCTCCAGATATTATTTGGATAATCATACCGCAAAGGAATTTGCAAAAAGCAGGACAAGAAAACTGTTGATTCCTTCTACTATAGGATTATTTGTATTTCAGTTCATCCAGGGATATGTCAGTATGTCAATTAGCGACGCTTTCGATTCTATGCAGGAAGTACCTGGTGTAATCAAGTTTTTTATCATGGCATTAAGCGGAACCGGAGTTCTTTGGTACATACAGCTGTTATGGCTGTTTTCGATGGTGCTTTTGCTCGTTAGAAAAATCGAGAAGGATAGACTATGGGAACTGGGAGGAAAGGCTAACATCATAGCAATACTTTTGATGACTGTAGTAATATGGGGAGCGGCGCAGATTTTTAATACTCCGATTGTTGTGGTATATAGGTTCGGATATTACGGTGTTGCATACATGCTTGGATATTTTGTGTTCTCACATGATGAAGTAATCGAGACGCTGAAGAAGTATTTCGTATTGATGTTTGTACTTGCCGCAGGTGTGGGAATTTCATTCTGCGCCGTGTACTTTGGTAAAAACTATGCGGATGCTCCTATTAACAAATCAGTGCTATTTGCAGGATTTGGATGGCTTATGAGCATGGCGATTCTTAGCGGTGCATCAAAGTATGCTGATAAGCAAAATGCTTTTACGGCATGGATGAGCAAAAATAATTTCGGGCTATATGTATTCCATTATCTTGGGATATCAACAGTTGCTTTGCTTCTGGGAAAACCCGGGAATCTTCCGGCAACAATGGTTTATACCATCAGCCTGATTGCCGGATTTGTGGTAGCATATGCTTTGAATGCCGTGATATCAAGGATTCCTTTCTTCAGATGGGCGGTACTCGGAATAAAGAAAGAGAGAAAAAACGATGTTTCATGACAATCTGGTAACTCTTAGAAAAATGAAAAATATGACACAGGAAGATATTGCTGAGAAAATCGGTGTTTCTCGCCAATCTGTAGCAAAGTGGGAAACCGGAGAAACTGTTCCTGATTTAGATAAGTGTAAAATTCTTGCGGAAATATTTGAAGTGTCGCTTGATGATCTTGCTAATTATGAATCAGAGGACAGCATGGGTATGGCACTTCCGCCAAAAGGGAAACATCTTTTCGGAATGGTAACTGTAGGTGATAAAGGTCAGATTGTAATCCCTGCCAAGGCAAGAAAGATATTTGAGATTTCACCCGGAGATCAGCTTGTGGTACTTGGTGATGAAAGACAAGGTCTTGCTATCATGAAATCAGAAAGTTTCTTAGCCTTTGCTGATGCTGTTAGAAATAGAAAATATATAGAGTAATAAATGACAGGGAAATATCAACCTAACGGATATCTGTATGTGCCTTCTTATGACAAGACCGGAATTTACAAGATCAATCTTTCCAACAACACGAATATCACGCTGATCAGTCTGGCATTACATCCAAGATGAGGTGTATCGGAGAGACGGGAAGCTGTGACTGCTGCCTGTCGATGCTGAATGATATCATTATCGGATATGATTTTGAGATCGATGCGAATGACAACGTGATCACCACTTTTGCCAGGGAGCGGTGCGGGAATGTCGCCACACCGTTCTTCCAGTACAAGGAATATGTCTTCGCATGGGGCGGGGCGTATCTGAAGAACCGTTCGTGGTGTTCTTCCAGTAATGCCAATGACCAGAGGGCGGTCACGATCGAGTGCGTGTCTGATGCTTTGGAGCCTTATGCTTTCAGGGATGTGATGTATAAGAAGCTGATCGAGCTCTGCATCGATATCTGCAAGCGTAACGGCAAGAACAATCTGATCTGGTTCGGGGATAAGGACAAGACGCCGAACTATTCTCCGAAGAGCGGGGAGATGATCCTGACGGTTCACAGGTGGTTTGCGAATAAGTCCTGTCCTGAAGAACTTGGCTGAGGCGGATGTAATCAAGAAGGTTGGTGCCCTTTTCACGGCTAACATGAAGAAGAGCGGCATCCTGGCATCGGTATCGCTGGCTCAGTTCATTCTGGAATCCGGATATGGGAAGAGTGAACTGCATTGAGGATTCCATTGCTGATCATTCCGCATATCTGCTTGGGGCAAAGAACGGCAGCAAGAGCCAGAAGGGCGCTTATAAGGTTCTGGTCAATGCGAAGAAGTGTGCGAATCAGAATCCGGGATATAAGGTGTTCGACGCTGACAGCAAGGTGGTGGATCGCGCTGGAGTACACGGTGAGGTTATAAAAATACGGCTGATGGAGATTATTGTGGTCTCTGTCAGCCGTTTTTTTTAATTATTCGTTTTGATTTCAAAGGATGATTTAAGAAGGTTCAAAAAGCGTTCCGCAATAGGTGTAAATGCCTGATGTCTGTTCCATGCTATATACAGACGGGTTTCCAGTTTCGGATATAAGGAAATGAATACGAGCCCGCTTTCAGTTGAGGTATCTATCAGTTTGTCAAAGGTCAGCAGATACCCGAGACCTTCCCTTGCAAAAATGGAACCGTTGTAAGCCAGTCTGAAGGAGCCTTCAAGACATAAATCAGAAAAGTCATTTCCTGCCCATTTCTTTATATCGTTATTCCATGCCTGGTCAGAGCAGAACAGGGGAATGTTCTTCAGATCTTTTATGCGGATTTGTTTTTTCGCTGAAAGTGGATCGTCTGCAGGAACGATAAGCCCCCATATGTCACTTTCAGGAAATTCGATATATTCATATCTGCGGCTGTCAGGCAGCTCTGCAAGAACAAGAAAGTCAAGAAGCCCTTTATCAAGTTTATCCGCAATCTGTTCTGTATCTCCGCTTGTGATGTGGTAATGGAGGTTCGGATAAAGCTTCTTGAATTCACGGATGGTCTGTGCCAGAAACTTGATCTGATAGGATTCTGCCAGTCCAAAATATAGCTCACCGCCTGTTATATCATCCAGAGATACGAATTCCTGCTCTATCTTGTCTGCCATGCGTACAAGATCTTCAGCGCGGTTCCGAAGAAGTATTCCCTCATCAGTAAGGCGGATGTTGAAGCTATGCCTGGTAAACAGCTTCTGTCCGAGTTCCTCTTCGAGAGATTTAAGCTGCTTGGAAAGCGTAGGCTGTGTAACATGAAGCGTTTCAGCAGCGCGGGTCATATTTTCCTCTCTTGCTACCGCAAGGAAATATCTTAGGGTTCTGATCTCCATAAGAACGTATACTCCTTATAAATATAATGATATTCCGGAATGGAATAGTATGATATTCATTATAGCCATTAGCGAGGAATATTGCAAGCTTTTATGATATAGCCTGTAAAGAAGAGTTGATGATGTGAATGCAGGAATAACAGGACATGAATATTGAACAGATGAAAGTATCACTTGCGGATGCCGGATGCAGTGTTTCAGATGTCAGTGAGATCATCCGCATGTATGAAACCGGCAGTATGAAAAATGCACTGCATATGATGAGAAAAAACAGGTGTGTGCTCATGGATGAGCTGCACGAAAGCGGAAGGAAGATCGATTGCCTGGATCTTCTGATACGCCAGATGGAAAAAGAAATGAAGCAGGCAGACAATGAAAACGGAGGTATTTGAAATGATCAGGAAAGAAGAATTGAACCTGGTAACAGAGTGGGATAAGACATTCCCTAAGAGTGAGAAGGTAGAACACAGCAAGGTGACATTTGTAAACCGCTATGGAATTACCCTTGCTGCGGATATGTATACACCGAAGGGTGCGGACGGCAAACTTCCAGCTATTGCGGTCTGCGGTCCATTTGGAGCGGTTAAAGAACAGTGCAGCGGTCTCTATGCTCAGACGATGGCCGAAAGAGGATTTCTTACTATAGCTTTTGATCCTTCTTTCACAGGTGAGAGCGGCGGCAATGTACGCTATATGGCTTCGCCGGATATCAATACCGAGGATTTTATGGCGGCTGTAGACTTCCTGTCTCTTTGTGATCTGGTCGATCCCAACCGCATCGGTATCATCGGTATCTGCGGCTGGGGCGGTATGGCCCTGAATGCAGCAGCACTGGATACCCGCATCAAGGCTACGGCAGTCATGACGATGTACGACATGACTCGGGTCAATGCCAAAGGCTATTTTGACGCCGAGGACAGCGAGGAAGCCCGCTATACCAAGAAGGCTGCCCTGTGCGCGCAGCGCATTGTGGATTATAAGGTCGGTGAATATGCGCTGGGCGGCGGCGTAGTCGATCCGCTTCCTGAAGATGCACCTTTCTTTGTGAAGGATTATTACGACTACTATAAGACCGGCCGCGGCTATCATGCCCGTTCCTTAAACTCCAATGGAGGGTGGAATGTCGTCGGCTGCGAGTCTTTCCTAAATCAGCCAATCCTTCAGTACAGCAATGAAATTCGCTCCGCTGTCCTGATCGTTCACGGAGAGAAGGCACACTCCTGTTATTTCAGCCGGGATGCCTACGCCAACATGGTAAAGGACAGTAAGTACACGGACAACAAGGAACTGATGATCATTCCGGATGCGGTTCATACGGACCTCTATGACGGCGGCGGTAAGGATGCGATCCCCTATGAAAAGCTGCAGAGCTTCTTTGAGGAATATCTGAAATGAAGATCATTATTTTAAATGGCAGCCCGAGACCCAGGGGAAACACGGCGGCCATGATCGAAGCTTATAAATCCGGGGCGGAGAGTGCCGGGCATATGGTAACAGTCTTTGATGTATGCCGTATGAATATCAAGGGATGTCTTGCCTGCGAGTATTGCCATACAAAAGCATTCCGTACCTGTGTACAGCAGGATGATATGCAGAAGATTTACCCGGTTCTGGACGAGGCGGATATGATCGTGCTGGCGTCACCGGTTTATTACCACGGTTTTTCCGGTCAGCTCCAGTGCGCGATCAATCGCATCTATGCGCCGGGTTATCCGAAGAAGCTGAAAAAGGCAGCTCTTTTACTCTCTTCAGGGGATAAGGGGGTCTATGACGGTGCGATTTTTGCGTATCAGAACTCCTTTATCGAGTATCTGCATCTGGAGGATATGGGCATCTTTACGGCAGCCGGGAGCGAGAACAAGTCAGACGAGCTGCTGGATAAGCTAAAGGCAGCGGGTGCTGCGCTTACGGAACCGGATGATCATAATATCGCCAGACTCGTCATTACATCCGGCGACTTGACGGTCAAGGCAAAGCTGAACGACTCTATGGCGGCCCGGGATCTCATGAACCGGCTCCCGATGACCGTGACGGGTTTTGACTCCGGGATCGATTACTGCTGCGAGTGCCGGGATGGAGCTCTGGATGAGAGTGAAATGCAGGATGGCTGGGAAAACGGGGATATCAACTTGTCCGGCGGCTGGTTTGCGATCCTCTACGGCGGTGAAGAACAGTCGGCGTCCTATCACCAGATGATTGTGGCTCATCTAACGGAGGAAGACAATCAGTTGATCCAGATGCTTCCCAAACAGGCCACATTTCAGTTGTCTCTGGAAGAACTCTACAGGAGGTAAACTGCATTGAGAAAACTGGTTATTCTGATGGCTTCTATATTGCTCGTCCTTTCGGGATGTACGGCGCAAAAGAGTATCTCTACGGAGCCTCAAACGACATCTTCCCAAACAGAGAGTGTGATACCGGTAGAACCGTCCGATGAAGAAACACAGAAAGCGGAGGATACCATGCGATTATTGATCGGTGAAACAGAGGTTCCCGTAACCTGGGAAAACAATGTGTCTGTAGATGCGCTGAAGGAATTAAGCCCTGTTACAATTCAGATGTCGATGTACGGCGGCTTTGAGCAGGTCGGTCCGATCGGGCAGAGCATCGTGCGGAATGATGTACAGACCGAAACAAGCTATGGAGATATCGTTCTTTACTCCGGAAACCAGATCGTGATCTTCTACGGCTCCAATTCCTGGGCCTATACCAGGCTGGGACATGTTGATCTGTCGCAGCAGGAAATGAGAGAGATGCTTGGCAGCGGAGATGTTGCGATTACATTAGAATAATCTATGAATAATGGCAGGAACAAGGCTGCGCTGTTGAAAAGACATCAACAACGCAGCTTATTTTTCATGACAATGACCTTTCCAGAATCATATTCGCCATTTCCCTTGCCGCTGTGGAAAGATCGTCAAAGCTGTGCGTGATAAGACTGATCTCGATCTCCATCTTTGGAAGAACTTTGCCGCGGACAAGCGCATTGGGGATCGTAGAGAGCATGGATCTTGTGCCCGAGGAGGAGGGCGGGAACCTGTTTCTTGTAAATGGATCGATGACGCCCCTCCGGAGTGCAGGAGCGGCCTACCAGACTTATGATGAAAAACTGGTTCGAAACTTTATCAAGGAGATCAAGATCTTTCCCGATAAGCTTACCATCACGGTGATAAACGGTGCACATGAAGACATCACAATTTAATATTGACAGTATTTTGCCGTCTCGGACTATCGGGACGGCTTTTCTGTTTTTCACGAATTCCAAACATGATATACTAAGTAACGAAATTGTGCTAACGAGAAATGAATATAATTGCTACTGATTTCAAAGCTGCTTGGAAGAAGACAAGATAGGTATTCCAAGATATAAACCGGGATTTGTGGAGGTAGGATAATCGTGAAAGATAAAAAAGACGGTGGAAACAAAGCAGCAACAGGTATGGCTTTAGGCATGGCTATAGGAATGAGTCTGGGAACAGCCTTAGGTGCAGCAACAGGAAATATTGGTATGTATATGCCGATGGGACTTTCCGCTGGCATGTGCCTTGGGCTTGCCGTAGGAAGCGCGGTAAAAAACAATGACAATGATGACGACGATGAGGGTGAGGAATAAAAAGAAGAAGTGGATGCTGATAATAGTCGCTATCGTTATCGTCGGGATTATTGTATTTTCTTTTATCCAATATAGAAATGTGCATACATTCACATTAACTGATTTGGAAGCCGAAGAAATCCAGCCAGTTTTAGGCTCGGTTAGGGTATCTGGCTCGCAGGATACAGACGTATGGTTTATTGATGTTGAGAATCCAGAAAACAAATACCAAATTGGATATATTACTCCGGGAATGTCGGAAACCATTAAACTTGAAAGAGGCAAATGGTATAGAATAGAAGCCGCAGGCGACATAACTGTTACAATGGTAAATGTAAGGGTTGAATAGATTGTAATTTGTGAGGGAAAAATGGGAAGCAAAAGATTTCTAATTTCACAGGACAGAGTGCTACAGTACTATTCCTTTGGGAATGGAAACAGAACCATCGTGATGCTTCACGCACAGGGGACTTCCTCCGAGAGTTATTTTGAAGTAGCAGAGCATCTGGCCAAGTCGTCAAAAGTCATACTGGTCGACTATTATGGCCATGGCGGCTTAAAAACAGAGAGTATGAAATTCTTTCTGTAATTTGGGGCCTTTCATGAGATGAGATATATCTGAATGGGAAAAACTT
>JBJFHK010000181.1:0-1839 GCA_051893535.1 Eubacterium sp.
CCCGAGTTTGCCGGTTGCAGAAAAACGGATAAGACGAAATACGAACTTTTCAGAGATGAATTCCTCAGGTTTGCCGTTAGAAAAAGGCATAACCCCAAGCTTAGCAAGGGCTTGGGGTATTTTTGAAGCATAATTTTTTGTACCTACAAATCAGAATACGGTTACAGAAGCTTTGAGGGAACGGAGGTCTCCGCGCGTGAAGAGCTTGCAGGGGACGGAGATGCCGAAAGCCCGGAGGATCAGGGCAAGGTCATCAGGACAGGTGTTGAGAATACGGTAATAGTCACCCGGCAGCCTGTCTACCTGCCAACTGTTTAAGGCTTTTGCCAGACGATCTCCTGGCAAACCATAAGACCAGTTGCGGTCTGTGTTTTCAGAGGATGGCAGCACGGACGTGATTTTGTGCTGCATCACCCGCATCATGGTCAGAGCCATAAAGCAGATCATCAGGTGTGCCTGGATGTGCTCCGGAGTATGAACATATACTGGTCGGGTCTCCAGAGTGCTTTTCATCTCCCGGAACTGGTCTTCGATCCGGGTCAACCCATGGTATTTGTCAATGATCTCAAGATCCGGCACGTCCAGCTCAGAGGATACGATCTGGTAATAACCCATCAGGTCATTAAACTCGGTCAGTTTCTCGTCATCGATCATGGTTAAAAGCTTGCTTCCATCCAGAATTTCGCCGGTCTCCTTGTTCAGCAGATCCTTTCGCAGATACTTCCGCAGACTTCTGCTTTGGGCTGCGGTTACTCGAAACCCGTTCGGATTTGCTTTCAGTTTTTCAATAAAAGTGAGAAACGATTGGTTTTCATGGTATTCCCGCGCATAAAAAGCACGGCTCCAGTAAACAACGACTTTCTCCTGAATCTGCTTCTTCGCACCATCCTCATCTGTCACAGTCCGCTTTACAATGCGGGACTTATACTTGAAATCCGGACTCGTTTGGATGTAGCCATTCTGATCCAGAATCCACTTTCGTTCGCTTTGTGTGCTTTTCTTGATACTTTTGGAAACAATATAGCCATCGCCCTGATTTAATACATGACACATGTTTGTTCCGCTGTACATTCCTCTGTCCGCGATCAGGACAAAGTGATCCAGTTTCAGGGTATCGATCGTATTCCGCATAGCTGCTCTGAGTGTCAAATGGTCCAGCGTATTGCCGGGAAACATTTCAACCGAAACAGGGATCCCGTTGTCATCCAGAAACAATCCCATCTGTACAATAGGCTGTTTCCGGTTTTCTTTGCTGACGCCCATTTTACGCAGCCCTTTTTCTATGACGTTCCCGTCCTCATCGATCATATCTTCATCGGGTTCTTCCACCTCAAAGAAAAAGTTGGTCACATCGTAGAACACAGTGCCGGTATTGCGCCCGATCCCTTTGGAAATAGCCGTGTTCATTCTCTGGATGATCTTTTGTCTGTTCTGGTAGATGACATCCAGCGCATCATAAACATGATCCTCGTTGCTGCTCTTGACCAATGGCTGGTAATAGCTGTCGTTTTGCCGCATGGTTGCTATTTTCGAGCCCGGCTCCAGGATCCGGCCGTAAGTCAGCAAACGGACAATGCCCTGCAGATCATACTGGATTTTCGAGGTGTGTTTTACACTGGCAAAAAACTCATCCAGACCCAAGGCGGAAAACACAGGGTCCAGTATACACGGGGCAAAACGCTTAGGCATTCCAATACAGCTTTCATCACCTTCGGAAAAAGTGACGGTGTATTTCTGAGCAGGCTTTTCCCCGACATAGGGCAGCAACTCCGGGATCAAGGGAGCACCGTCCTTGAAAGACTGACGAAGACGCTCCAGGTAATCCGGCTGCCCGTCGTC